>JAXDQG010000678.1:0-11337 GCA_034667945.1 Acidimicrobiia bacterium
GGTCGGCCCCCGCCTCGAGATGCGCCCGCACGCGTGCTGTCGCGTCCCTCCAGCGTGGCCCACGCGACGATCGCATCGACGAGTCGGTCCGAACCGCCGTCAGCCAGGTCGGAGTCGCCGAAACCCAGCCGGCGCAGGTTGTTGGTGTAGTTCGGGAGTGCGAGGTAACCGGCCATGTGACGTCGGGCGGTCTCGCGGGCCCGGGTCGGGTTGGTCTCCAGCACGACTGCCTGCTCCGGCAGAAGCAGCCGGCCGGGCCCGAGGTGGCTACGGGCCGCGGCGGTGTGCTCGGGCGGCACGAAGTAGGGATGTGCGCCGGAGGTTCTGTCACGGCCGGGCTGTTTGGGCCGATGGCCGATGGCCGATGGCCGATGGGCCGATGGCTGATAGGCCGATGGCTGGTGGCCGCTCTGGGTACTCCTGGCACCGATGGTGGGATCGGCACCAGATGCCGTGAGAATGGCCCGTTGTGAGCAGCGAGCAGTCGAAGCCGATTGGGGAGGAGCCGTCCGTCGGGACCGGTCAGGTCGAACGACCGAAGCGGCGGCGCTGGCGGAAAGCGCTGCTCATCCTCGGTGGTGGGTTGGGCGCCGGGTTCGTCGCCCTGCAATTGGTGCCATACGGCTGGCACCACCCCAACCCGCCCGTCCTCCAGGACGCTCCTTGGCCGACGCCCCAGGCGGCTGCACTGGCTCGTCGAGCCTGCTACTCGTGCCACAGCAACGAGACGGAGTGGCCGCTGTACGCCCGCATCGCTCCGGCCTCGTGGCTCGTTCGCTGGGATGTGGAGCACGGCCGGGCCAAGCTCAACTTCTCGAAGTGGGGTAGCGAAGGCGGCGACGCCCACGACGCGGCCGACCAGGTGGAGACCCAGTCCATGCCGCCGTCCCGTTACCTGTTCATGCACCCGTCCGCTCGACTCGACGCCAATGAACGGAACCAGCTCATCGAGGCGCTCAAGGCCATGGATGATGGTTCGGGCAGCGGCGGCTCGGACGACAACGGCAGCAAGGGCCGTGGCCGAGGACGCGGCGGCTCGGACTGAGGCACTCGCCCGGCCGAATTACCGGCTACGCATGGGCGTCCCGAGATGGGTCGCCGCGCCCTCGACGAGAGTCGCCGCGCCCTCGACGAGAACAGCGTCAGGAAGGGGCGAAGCCGGCGAAGACCGCGAAGCGATATCGCTTGTAGGCCACGTCGACCCGCTCGAACCCGACCTCGCGCAACCAGAGCAACTGATTGTCCAGGGTGGCGCAGCGATCGTGGCCATGCGTTGGAGCGCACCACCCCATTCGACGTCGTCGGACCCCGCCCGCCGGGCATCCCGCTCGTGGACATCGGCGTATTGCCGCTCGTGCCAGGGCGTCGGCCCCGCGATCTGCTCGGCGTTGACGAAGATCCCACCCGGCATGAGCACCCCGAGGATCCGGCCGAACAGCTGCCGCTTGGCCGCGTCGTCCAGGTGGTGGACGGCCAAAGCGCTGACCACGGCGTCGAAGGGACCGGCGGGCAACGGGTCGGTGAGGTCGGCTGCGACCAATCGCACGCGGTCACCCAGACGCCGATGGGCCGCCTCCAGCATGTCGGCGGAGCCGTCGAGCAGCGTGAGCCGAGCGCTCGGCACAGCGGCCCGGACGGCGGCGGCCAACAGCCCGGTTCCCGTACCGAGGTCGAGCACCGCTGGCTCGGGTTGCTGCAGATCGGCTACCAACTCGGCCGCGGTTCCGTAGAACCGGTCGAAGTCCGGGACCAGGCGTCGCCGGGGGGCGTCGTACTCGTCGGCCGCCCAGATGGGCGTGTCCGAATACGAGATGCGGTTGTCGCTCATCCGACCTGCTCGGTGGAACCCGGCGCGACCGAAGCCCTCTGCGCGGCGATCCGCGTGGCCGCTCGGAGCAAGCTGCGGTCGCCGGCGTCCCAGGTCTGATGCAGGGTGCACGACGCGATCCGCCAGCCATCCGGCGTGCGCTGCACCCGGTTGTCGTACCAGCCGCCGATCACGTACCAGCGGTCCGAGCTCAGCCAGTGCTGAGCCTGGATGGCGGCCGTGTAGCCCCCCTCGTCGCCTTGCAGGCGGATCTCCTGGTTGCCGAGGAGGTGCTGAGTTGAGGTGAAGCCGTCGATGGTGGAGCGCACCATCTCCACCCAGTCGTCAGCCGCGATGGGCGCCTCGACCGCGGGCCGCTGGGTGAAGGAGGAGAAGTCCAACATGATGTGGTGGGTGAAACATGACCGGTACAGAGCCCAATCCCGGCGATCGATCCCCGTCGCGTAGCGGATGGACAACTCGAGCACGGCCCGCCAATCGACGAGTTCGTCAAGCGTGGACATGGTCGGCGACACTATGCAGCCGCGCGGGATGGGTGCCTGATCGATACTCGCCCGGCTGACGCAGGATCTGCACGTCCGCCGGGCGCCCCCATTCCGCGTGCCCGTTGGCACTCTCGATCTGGAGGTCTGGTGGACTTCAATCTGTTCATGTACTGCACGGTCGGCCGGCGCTCCGAGCTCGAGCAGGGCATGGCCGGGCGTCGGACTGATCTGTATCAGCGCATGCTCGACGAGATCGCCGACTACGCCACAGCGGCGGATGAGTGGGGATACGCCGGTTTCGGCCATCCCGAGCACCATCTCCAGATCGAAGGCTTCGAGGCATCGAACGACCTTGGCCCCATGGCCCTGTGGCTCGGCTCGCACAGCAAGCGGATGAAGGTGATCTCCTGCGGCTGGGTGTCCACCGCTCACAACCCGCTGCGGGCCGCGGAGAACATCGCCACCATCGACAACATGCTCAAGGGCCGCTTCAGCTTCGGTCTCGTCCGCGGCTACCAAGCTCGTTGGGTCGAGAACTTCAAGATCAAGCCCGAGCTGACCGCGGTCGGTCCCTGGAACAAGGACACGCCCGACGATGACCTGAATCGTGAGTATTTCTCCGAATATGTCGACATCGTGCTGACCGCGCTGCGCAACGAGACCTTTTCGCACCGCGGAAAGTTCTGGCAGTTCCCGCCGGAGAATTTCGTCAACCCTCATCGGCACGGGGTGTACACGAGCTTCGGCGCAGGCGTCCGCGAGGACATGACGGTCGACGAGGTCGGCATCGCGCCACGGCCCTATCAGCAGCCGTATCCCCAGCTGTACGGCGGGTTTTCGGCCTCGATGCGCACCGCCCTGTTCTGGGCCCGTCACGCAGGACGGCCCATCGTGCTGTCCGACAACCTCCAGTTCTGCAAGGTCCTCTGGCAGAAGTACAAGGAAGAGGCCGCGCGCTTCGGCCACGACATCGCCGAAGGTGACCAGGCTGGTTGGGGCGGGATCATGATCTGCGCGCCCACCGACGCCCAGGCCAAGGAATGGGCCGAGGACATGCTGTGGTTCTGGGAGAACTGGTCGACGCCCTTCGGCCAGGGCTTGCCGAAGCTGCTGATCGGCAGCCCCGACACGATCAGCCGTGAGATCGAAGAGGCGAACCAGACGTTCAAGGTGAACGACTGGTTCGGGCTCATCCCGCAGGGCCTGCACGACCGCAAGCAGATCCTGACGTCGCTGGAGCTGTTCGCCACCAAGGTGATGCCCCGCTTCAGCTGAGGGCCTGGCCGGCGGTTTCCCTCCGCGGGCCTGTCGTTGACGATTTCAGCCGGTGACCGGGTCGGCCTTCTTGGGTTGTCCGGTCATCGGCTCGGCAGCGCTTGCCACTTCTGCAGCAACGCCCGGGGCCGGCTCTCTGACCGGTCGGGCGAAAGCGATCACCAGCGCGCCCAAAACGTTGACCACGGCCAAGGTGTGGAAGGGGGCGCTGTAGCTGCCCGAGCGGTCGTGCAGCCAGCCCATGAACACCAGACCGATGCCGCTGCCGATCTGCCCGGCCAGAGCCACCACGCCGTACACGGTGCCGAATGAGACCAGCCCGAAGATCTCCGCCACCAGCAGCGATTGCATCATGTACACGTTGCCGATCGTGAAGCCGAAGATCAGCGCCACGGCGTAGATCGACACCTTGCCACCGACCTCGGTGTAAGCGAAGACCGCACTGCCCTGCAGGATGAACAAGAACACCGCCAGCCTGCGCTTGTCCCAGTTGTCGGCGAACATGCCGACCAGCAGACGGGCCACGATGGAACCGATCGTGGTGGTGGTGACGGCGAGGGCGGCGGCCGATCGGGAGCCGAGCTTGTCGCTGTCCTGCAGGAAGGACAGCTGATGGATGAGCACTGCCGTCTGGGTCGCCAAGGCCAGGGCGAAGCCCACGATTACCGCCCAGAACGACAGTGTCCGACTGGCCTCGCCGCGGCTCCACGTGCGGTATTGCGCGGCCGCGGAGAGACGCTGCGGACGCAACGGTTGCGAGGGGTCCCGCCCGTCGGGCGCCAGCCCCATGAGGCGCGGCTCGGTGCAGACCATCAGCAACAGGACCGGGAGGGCGACCACCACGACGAGGACGCCGAGTACGGGGGCGGCCAAATGCAGGCCACCGTGGCCGACCAGCGCGCTACCGATGGGGACCAACGTGGCCCCGCCGAGGGATACGCCGGTGGATGACACCGACATGGCCTTCGCCCGATGCTCGATGAACCACTTCGACAACATCGAACTCACCGACACCGCCGAGCCCATGCCGTAGGCAAGAGCCATCACGATGTAGGCCGCATAGAGCTGCCAGATCGAGTGCACGAAGCCGACTGCGGTTGCGCCGGCCCCGGTAATCAGGATGCCGGCCAGCATGAAGCGCTTCGGTCCCCGCCGGTCGATGACCGGTCCCGACAGGAACGCGGCAAAGCCGGACATGACGAAGTAGAGCCCGGTAGCGCCGGACACGACCCCGTTGGACCAGCCGTGTTCCTTCTGCAGGGGCCGGAGGAACACGGCCAGGCCGTAATAGCCGACGCCAACGGTGACATACATCATCACCGTGCAGGCCAGCACCACCCACCACCCGTAGAAGATGCGCTTCGGTAGGAACCGGGCGGCCGGCGGCGGGCGCGGGGTGGGGGCCGCAGGGGCCCTCTCCCCGCTCAGGTCGGTCACGCGATGCGGTCCACTGCATGCAGGGCCAGCTTGGCTGCCTTGCTGTAGGTCAGCTTGCGCTCGATCCGGCCGTCCTCGCTGAAGTGCAGGATGTCCAGCCCCTGCCAAGCCCTGGCCTTGTCGCCGTTGTCCATGGAGCATGTCCAGGAGATCAAGGCGCGCCTGGCTTCGGGGTCGACGAAGCAGTCCTGCTCGTCGAAGCGCATGCGGCCGAACGCACCGGTGAACTGGGGCGTGAAGGCTTCGCGCACCGCTGCTGGCCCCTCGGCCACCTGGCCGTCGAACTGCTCGTAGACGATGTCGTCGGTGAACCACGACATGACGCCGTCGAGATCGTTGCGATTGAACGCCTCGGTGAAGGCGCGGGTGGCCTCCAGCAGGGTGGCGCGGGCGAGGTGGGGCGTGGTCGCGCTGCTGGGCGTTGGCATGGCCCGGGATCGTACCCTGACAGTCGGTGAGCCCGGTCCGCCACGCCTACGTGCACGTTCCCTTCTGCCCGACCATCTGTCCGTTCTGCGACTTCCACGTGCTCGAGCGCAGGGGCGGTGTGGTGGCGGATTATCTTCGCGGGCTGGACCGCGATGCGGCCGAGACAGTCGAGCGGTTGGGGCTGCCGGCGGATGGCTTGGAGACGATCTATCTGGGGGGCGGGACACCGTCGCACCTGCGTGACGCCGAGTTGGGCCGGTTGGTGGAGATCATTCGTCGGCGTTTGGGCTGGGCCGGGTCCGAGGCCACCATCGAGGTGCATCCGTCCACGGTCAGCCGGTCACGGGTGCAGCTGTGGGCCGAGTTGGGATTCACGCGCGTGAGCGTGGGGCTGCAGTCGACGGATGACGAGGTGCTGCGGTTCTTGGGGCGTCCTCACGATGCGGCGACCGGGCTGGCAGCGCTCGATCTGGTGCTGGAGGCCGGGCTATTCGAGGTGTCGGCCGATCTCATCACGGCAGTGCCCAGACAGGATGTCGAAGCTGATCTGCGTGCGGTGGCTGGTCGTGGCGTCGATCACCTCTCCGCGTACACGTTGACGATCGAGCCGGGGACGCCGTTCGCTCGTGACGGTGTCGAGGTCGACGCCGAGATGGAGCGCTTGGCGCTGCGGCTGGCAGGCGAGGTTGGCACGGAGTTCGGCCTGGCCCGCTACGAGGTGTCGAACCACGCGCGGCCTGGTGCGGAGAGCGACCACAACCTGGGTTATTGGCGGAACCGGTGGTACCTCGGGTTGGGGCCCTCGGCGGCGGCGTATGAGCCGGCTGGTCGGGACCAGGACGACGGCTCGGTGCGGGGTTGGCGGCGAACGCAGCCGGTGCTGGCGAAGTGGTTGGTGGGCGAGCCGGCGGAGCGGCTGGCGGTGACCGGGCGTGACGTGGTGGCCGAGGGGATGCTGGTTGGGCTTCGGCTGGCAGAGGGCGTCGATGTGGCGGGCTTGTCGGCGCAGGCCGGGCTGGACGCCTGGCAGGTGGTGGGGGACGAGGTCGACGGGCTCGTGGCGCGGGGCTGGTTGGAGCGGAACGGCTCGGTGGTGCGCGTGACAGAGGAGGGCTTCCCGTTCCTGGACCAGGTGGCCGAGCGGTTCGTGTAGCGGCCGTGGTTCGCATGACCATCGGAGCCCCAACCCGCCACCTGCAAGGATCGCCCCATGGATTTCGCCGACGTCGTCCGCACCACGTTTGCCTGCCGCGAGTTCACCGACGAGCCCGTCTCTGACGAGACGCTCTACCGCCTGCTCGACCATGCGCGATTCGCTCCCTCGGGCGGCAACCGCCAGGGCTGGAAAGCGATCGTCGTCAAGGACCCCGCCACCCGCGCCAAGCTCGCTGCCCTGTGCGAACCGACGATGGCCGTCTACCTGGCGCAGGTCAAAGCCGGCGAGGCTCCGTGGAACACCATCTTGCCCACCAACGTCGACGTCGAAGCGGCCGCGGCCGGGGGCGCCAACTTCCCGCTCATCCACCAGCTGACCGACGTGCCCGCCCTCGTCGTGATCGGCGTCGATCTACGGGTGGTCGCCAGCTTCGACCGCTACCTCGACCGCGTGGGCGTGATCTCCGGCGCGTCCATCTACCCCTTCGTGTGGAACCTCCTCCTGGCTGCTCGCAACGAGGGCCTCGGGGGCGCCCTGACCACCTTCCTCGCTGGCAAGGAACCAGAGGCGCAGCAGGTGCTCGGCGTGCCGGACTACGTGGCCCTGGCCGCCATGGTGCCGCTCGGCCGCCCCCGCAAGCAGCTCACCAAGCTGACACGTCGCCCGGTGGAGGAGTTCGCCACCATTGACCGGTTCGACGGCCCCGCCCTCGAGGCCTGAGCCGGCGGTCACGGGACGAGGCCCTACTGACCCAGGGCCTCTCGCCGCGCCTTGGCGCGCTCCAGCAGGTGGGCGGGGATGCGTGAAGCGGCCCCCGAAGCAGCTCCATCGCCCGCACCACCGTCAGGCGAACCCGAGGCCGTTGCCGCGGCTGCTGGCGCGGCGGCCACGGCGCGCTCGCCCTCCTCGGCGCGGCGCGCCCGCCCCTCCTTGAACGTCTCCCAGTCGGAAGCGCGGACCAGCTTCTCCGCAGAAATGGAGCCCAGGTCGACCCCGTTGTCGAAGAAAACCCAGTACCGAAGCCAGGAGCCAGAGCGGAACAGCCCGTTGAGCAGCTTGATCTTCCCCGTGGTGCCTTCCGGCACGCCAGGAAGATCGACGGTGGCGATCACTTTGTCGCCCTTGCGCAGCGGACGTTCCTTCACTTTGGCCTTGGGCATAGCGAGCGCAGGTTAAACGGCCCACACCTCGGAGGCCACCTTGACGACGAGCCCCAGCTTGCGGCGCTGCGTCTCCTCGTCCAGCGTGTTGCCACCGGCCACCGAGGCGAAGCCGCATTGCGGGGAGAGGGCCAACTGGTCGAGTGACACATAGCGGGCAGCCTCGTCGATGCGTCTCCGCAGCCGATCCTCATCCTCGAGGGCATCCGTCTTGGTCGAGACCAGCCCCAAGACCACGACCTTGTCGGGCGGCACGTGTCGCAATGGCGAGAAGTCACCCGCTCGTTCGCTGTCGTATTCGAGGAAGAAGGCGTCGATGCCCCGCTGGTTGAAGAGCCGCTCGGCCACCGGCTCGTACCCGCCCGACGCCATCCAGCGAGAGCGGAAGTTCCCCCGACAGAGATGCATGCCGATGGTCATGCCGTCGGGACGGCCGTCGAGCAGCTCGTCGACCCGTTGCAAATAGCCCTCCAGCAGGGCCTCCGGATCCGCTCCGCCCGCGCGTACCTGCGCCTGCACGGCGGGATCGCACAACATTGCCACCGGCACCTCGTCGAGCTGCAGGTAGCGGCAGCCATGGGCGGCCAGGTCCGCCACCTCGGCCCGGTAGACCGCAACCACGTCCGCCCACCATTGGTCAAGGTCGGGATAGACGGCCGGATCGCGGCAGTCGTCGCCCCGGAAGAAGTGGAGCACCGAGGGCGAGGGCAGGTTGGCCTTGGGGGTTCGACTGGTCATCTTTCGCAGTCGGTCGAACTCGTCGGTGGCGATGCCTCGCGGCCGGCCTAGACGCCCGGAAGAGAAGCACGTCGACCACTCGTAGGTCTGGCCGGTGTGATCGCGAAATCGGTACTGCGAGGGCGCGATCGAGAATCCTTCGAGCCGCTCGAAAAAGAACCCGAACCACGAGCTGCGCCCGAACTCGCCGTCGGTGACCACGCCGAGACCGACGTCCTCCTGCAAGGCCACCGCCTCCGCGACGGCCTTGTCGAGCGCCTCGGCGTAGGCCTCCGGACTGGTCGTTCCCGCGGCCAGTTCCTTTGCCGCCTCTTTGAGGGATCGAGGTCGGAGGAGGCTGCCGACGTGCTCGGCTCGAAACGGTGGATCATGCTCCATGGCGAGACGCTATCCATGCTGGAGGCGCCCCATCTCGGCGGGTGATGCTCCCCGGCCGGCCTCGAGCGGTGCCCCAACTACCGGGACGACGGACGCTCGATCACCACGGCGGTCCAACCGTCCTCGCGCAACACGCCCTCGATCCGACCCTTCACCTCCGCAGCCACTTCTTCCCACTGATGCTCCAGCAGGCCCGACAGCGCCAACCAGCCACCGGGCTTCACCCGCTCGACCAGAAACGGCGCGAGCTCACGCAGCACGACGACGCCGATGTTGGCCAGGACGACGTCGAACCGACCCGGAACCGCGGCCACGGAGCGATCGCTCGCTGTGATGCGGTCGGCCACGCCATTGAGCTGGGCGTTGGCCGAGGTCACAGACACTGCCACCGGATCGATGTCGATGGCGGTGACCGACCCGGCACCCAGGGCGGCAGCGGCGACCGACAGCACGCCGGAACCGCATCCGACGTCGAGGACGGACTGGCCGGGGCGCAGCCGCGCGGACAGCGCTTCCAGCACCAGTCGAGTTGATGGATGGCCGCCGTGGCCGAAGGCGTGACCGGGATCGATGACCACCTCCACGAGCTCTGGTCTCGGACCCACTGTGCTGGCCGCCACCCAGGGCGGTCGGATCAGTAGACGTCCCGCCTGCGCCGGCCGAGCCCACTCGCGCCAGGCATCGAGGTAGGAGAGGTCGTGCTCGTCGACGGCTGCCAATCGGCCCCCGGTGGCGTCGGCCGCTCGCTGCGCCAGAGCGTCCTCGGCGAAGCCGGCCACCAATTCGTGCTGGTCGGCACTGACCCAGGCCGCGCCCAGCTCCTCCCAGAGGCGGTCGGCCAACCGGTCACGGGAAGGGCCGGGAAGGGCGAACAAGCGCAGCTCGAGCACGGTCAGAGGGGTCGCCAGGCGAGCCTTGTGCGCATTGCCGGTAGTCTCCCATCCCGCCCAGAAGACATCCCGCGCAGAGGAGAGGTGTGGTCATGAAGATCGCTGTTGTCGGGTGCGGGGCCATGGGGTCGGTGTACGCCGGGCTGCTGGCGTCGGCCGGCCACGAGGTGTGGGCGGTGGACACCTGGTCCGAGCACATGGCCGCCATTCGTGAGCGCGGCCTGCGCGTGGCCGGCGCCTCCGGTGACCGGACGGTGCGCTTGGCCGGGGCCGTGGCCAAGCCCGACGAGGTGGGCCAGCCGATGGACCTGGTCATCCTGGCCACCAAGGCGCCCCAGGTCGAGCAGGCGGCCGATGCGTTGGCCGTGCTCCTCGGCCCGGATACGCCGGTGATCTCCATCCAGAACGGGTTGGGCAGTCCGCAGAAGGTGGCGGATCGGCTCGGGCCCGAGCGGGTGGTCATCGGCGTGGTCGGCGGTTTCGGAGCCTCGGTGCCCGAGCCGGGACACGCCCATCACAACGGCATGGAGTTCGTGCGACTCGGTGAACTGGCCGGCCAAGGGGTTTCTGAACGGGTGCGGCGCCTGGGCGAGGTGTGGGAATCGGGCGGGTTCAAGGTCCTGATCTTCGACAATGTCCACCAGCTGGTCTGGGAGAAGTTGATCTGCAACGCCACCTTCTCCGGGCCGTGTGCCATCACCGGACTGCGGGTGGGGGAGGTCATCGACGATCCGGAGGCCTGGTCGGTGGCGTCGGGCTGCGCCACCGAGGCGTGGCAGGTGGCCAAGGCCAAGGGCATCCCGGTGGACATCGACGAGCCGGTCAGCTACGTCCGCAACTTCGGTCTGAAGATCCCGAACGCCCAACCCTCGATGTTGCTCGACCACCTGGCAGGGCGGCCGTCCGAGGTCGATGTGATCAACGGCGCCATCCCACCCGCCGCCGCCGAGGTGGGCCTGTCGGCGCCGATCAACGCAACCGTGACCGCGCTCATCAAGGTGAAGGAGCGGACGCTCTGATTGCTGCGGCCTGCGGTTCTCCCCTGAACCGCCTCAGCGATAGCGGTCGATGACCTCTTTCCCGTAGCGCAGGACCTCGTCGGGGTTCTTGACCAGCGGCGGCAGCCCGGCTGCCCCGCTGACCGGCACCATCAACCGGTCGACACCCTGCTTGGCCAAGCCGTCGATCTCTGCCGCGTCGTAGGGGGCGGCCGCGGTGATCTCGACGGCCTCGGGGTCGCGGCCGGCGGCCTCAGCGGCCCGCCGCATCTCGTCGTACAGCTCGGTGGGGTTTCCCCGGGCGGGGAAGTAGCCGTCGCCCAGCCTCCCCGCCCTTCGTGCCGCCGCCTTGGTGTCGCCGCCCACGATGACCGGGAGGCTCCCGCTGGGTGGTCGCGGCAGGCAGTACACGTTCCGAAACGACGCGAACTCTCCTTCGTAGGTGGCGCACTCCTGGCTCCAGAGGGCGCGCATGGCGGCTACGTAGTCGTCGGTACGCGGGCCGCGGTCGTCGAAGGGGATGCCGAGCGAGTTGAACTCCTCTTCCAGCCAGCCGACGCCGA
>JAXDQG010000679.1:0-9310 GCA_034667945.1 Acidimicrobiia bacterium
TCTCAGCTCGCCAGCGAGGCTTGCAAAGTGATCTCCGGCACGGCGGCCAGGGCTCGGCTGACCGGGCAACCCTTCTTCGCTGCCTCCGCGTGCTCGACGAAGGTGGCCTCGTCGATCCCCGGCACCCGCCCGATGGTCACGAGCTCGATCTTCGTGATCGTCGGGCTGCCATCGACGGGGCGAAGCGTGACGGTGGCGTTGGTCTGCACCGACTCGGGCGGGGTGCCTGCCTTGGCGAGCATGTTGGACAGCGCCATGGAGAAGCAGGCCGCGTGGGCCGCAGCGATGAGCTGCTCGGGATTGGAGCCGGGGCCGTCCTCGAAGCGTGACTTGAACGTATAGCCGCCACTGATGGTGTCACCTGCTGCAAACGTTCCTGAGCCGCTCGGCAAGTCGCCGCGCCATTCTGCGGATCCCTTTGCTGGCATGTCGTCCTCCTCCTGTTTCGGGCACCGGGGGTCGGTCAGGTCACCGTAGGCCGCCGCGTCACCCTGGCACAGGGCCCTGCGGCGCTGATCACTATCCGTCCGAGGATCGGCGCGAGATGGGTTTGCGCGGCTGGTTCGAGCGGCTGGGGGATTCGTAGGGGGCCGCGATGTACTCGACCGATGGCCGCCGACCCCGGGGCTGGGGGTACAGGCGCATCAGCTGGCGGACCTCGTCGGGCAAGTCATCCGAGACCGGCAGGCCCATCTGGCGAGCCTCGTCGACTTCAATCGGGTAGTCGTGCGTCCAGCGCCCTTCGGTCAGCATGGTGGCCAACTCGTCGGCGCGATCATCGGCCATCTGCCGGCGGAGAAGCCGGGCGACGAAGTCGTGTACCTGCCGCTGCGCCTTGCGGCCGACGTCGGCGAGGATCAATGTGCGATCGTCGAGCTCGTTGACGTCCTTGCGTTCGACCGCGGCCAGGATCGACGCGGCCGGCAGGTCGCCCAGTTGGGGATCGACGGGCCCGAGCACCGCCGAAGGGCTCATCACGATGCGTTTCGCCGCCAAGGCAATCAGCGTGCCGCCCGACATGGCGTAATGCGGGACGTACACGGTCACCTCGGCCGGGTGGGATGCGAGCGCCGAGGCGATCTGCTCGGCGGCGAGCACGAGCCCACCGGGCGTGTGCAGCACCAGGTCGATCGGCAAGTGGTCGCCCGTCATCTCGATGGCGCGGATGACGGCCTCGGAGTCGTCGATGTCGATGAAGCCGCCGAACGGGATGCCCAGAATGGCAAAGCCCTCGCGCCGATGGATCAGCGTGATCACGCGGCTGCCGTCGCGCTTCTCCAGCGTGCGCATGGCGGCCGCTCGCTGCATGGCCAGTACCTTCTGCTGAACCAGCGGTTGCAGGCTCGAGAGGACGAAGAACAGCCAGAGGAGGTCGAGGGGGCTCATCAGTTGCCGCCCTTCTGGACGACGCGACCGCGTGGCTGCGGCGCGATGGCCCAGTCGCAGCGTTGCGTGCCCGACCTCGCTCGTCAAGCCAGCTCGACCTCCGGGCGGGCTCGGGAGCGCGCGTGGAATGCTTGATGGACGTCGATCACCGGGGGGACCATGCGCGATCAGTCGGACGGCATCGAGTTCGGCATCTCGATGCGTTTGTTGAAAGAGGTTCGGGCCGAGGCGCAACTCGCGGAGTCGCTCGGGTACGACTATCTGCTCACAGGAGAGCACATCAGCTTCCACGGACCGACGCCGAACACGTTGATCTCGTTGTCGGCAGCCGCGGCGGTGACCGAGCGGATCAAGCTGCTCAGCGGCATCGTGCTGGTGCCCCTCTACCCCGCGGCACTCCTGGCGAAGCTCATCGCCACACTCGACGTGATCAGTCACGGCCGCTACTGCTTCGGCATCGGGATCGGGGGCGAGAACCCCAAGGAGTTTGACGCCGTCGGCGTACCCGTCAAGCAGCGTGGAGCCCGCACGAACGAGGCGCTCGAGGTCATCGGCCGCTTGCTGACCGAGGACAAGGTTTCCTTCGACGGTCGGTTCACCTCATTGTCCGGCATCACGATTTCTCCCAAGTCGAAGGAACGGCCACCGTTCTGGGTCTCCGGTCGAAAGGAGGGCGCCATGCGGCGGGCCGCTCGCTACGGCGACGCCTGGATGCCCTACATGTATACGCCCGAGATGCTGGCCGATTCGATGGCAAAGATCGCGTCGTTCACAGAGGAAGCCGGTCGACCAGCGGGGTCGGTCCGCGGGGCGGCCTTCGCGTTCACGTGCGTGCACGAGGACCGCGATACCGCCCTCAACATGGCGAACCAGGTGCTGTCGACCACCTACAACCAGGACTTCACAGAGCTGGTCGGCAAGTACGCGATCGCAGGGTCGCCCGAGGTTTGCCGGGCACGCATCAGGGAGTACCTGGATGCCGGTGCCCGCACGATCATCTTCGCTCAGGGCTGTCCCGCCGGCTACATGACGGAGAACGCCCGCCTGCTGGCCGAAGAAGTCATGCCTGCCTTTCGCTGAACCAGAACGCGGGGCATCACGGTCAACCAGCTGAGGGTGCCGGCTGCTCGTTGGGGCGCCGCATTGCGGGAAAGAACAGCAACCCGGCGGCAGCCGCCAGCGCCGAGACGCCGAACCCCAGGCCGAACCCGCCCCAATCGATCAGCTGCCCAACGCCGTAGCCGCCGAGGGGCGCGCCGATGTCGAAAAACACGTTGAACGACGCCATGGCGACACCCCGCTGCTCGTCGGGAGTGCGATCCACCACCATTGTCAACAGCGCCGGGAACCCGCCCGAGTAGCCGACGCCGAATATCGCCAAGGAGACCACGGCTGCCGCCGTCGTCTGGAACAATGCCAGGCCGGCCAGCCCAGCGATCACCAGGACGATGGACGGCACGGCCACGGCCATACGGCCGAAGCGATCGGCCAGACCGCCACCGATGAAGCGGGTCGCCAACACGCTGATCGACAGTGCGACGAACAGCACGTCCGAGTTCGACAACCCGATGTTGCGCGCATACAGCGACAGGAAGGTGGCGATCGCCGTCCACCCGATTCCTATGCAGAAGAACACCATGCCGGGAAGGCGGGCAGCAGGGTGAAAGAGGCGATCGACGACGGAATATCTCGGCGGTGCAGCCAACGTCGCCGGACGCGTCTCTCCGGCGAACGTGGCCACGATCGCACCGAACGCGGAGAATCCGGCGACGGTCCACCAGACGGCGGTGAACCCGCGCGAGTCGATTAACAACTCGGCAATGAATGGGCCGAGCGCAAAGCCCACATAGAAGAATGTGCTGAACAGCGCCAGGTAGCCGCCACGTTTCTCCGGCGGAGCAACATCCGCGACCGCGGCCACCGCCGAGCTGTAGGTCATGGCCGACCCCGCGCCCTGGATGAGGCGCATTGCCAGCACCGCGCCGACGAACTTGAGCGTCAGGAGCCCAACGGCGGACAACGTGGCGAGGATCGGGCCCAATACGAGCAGAGGCCGGCGACCGACCCGATCGATGAAGCCGCCCGCCCACGGCCGTATGGCGATCGATGTGAGCGCCAAGACCGACACCACCAGTCCGGCGACGGCTTTCGACGTTCCGAGCTCGCGCGTCAGGTACAGCGGGAGCGCTGGATAGAGGAGCCCCTGAGCGATGAAGGTGCCCAGGGCTGAAAGACAGATCAGCGCGAACGTGAGCTTGCCGGCCTGCGCCGCTCGATCTGTTGGCATTGTGCGCCAGTCTGATGGCCGGACTCGGTGCCGCCAAAACGACACCCGGCGGCCACGTCACAGCGCCTTCACCGCGAAGTAGCGTTCGACGTGATGGGAGCGCACGCGCATTACGACGCCACGAGCCGACCGCCGACCTTCGGGACGATCGAAGAGGAGCGGGCGCACCGCAAGCGCATGTGTGCGCTCGGCTACCGGATCTTTGGGACCCTGGGCTATGGCCAGATGGGCGACGGACACATCAGCGCCCGCGACCCCGAGCTCACCGACCATTTCTGGTTGTTGCGCTACGGCGTGCCGTTCAGGTACGCCACGGTCGACGAGCTGGTCCTCGTGGCTCCCGACGGCACGTTGGCGCACGGCACCGGTGGCATCAACATGGCCGCGTACAACATCCACCATCCGATTCATGCGGCCCGGCCCGATGTGGTCTCGGCGGCGCATTGCCACTCGCCCTACGGCACGCCCTTTGCAGCGCAGGCCCGGCTGTTCGAGCCGCTCAGCCAGGAGTCGTGCATGTTCGTGTTCGACCAGGCCCTTTTCGACGACGAGGAACTGGCGATCATGAGCACCGTCGGCGGGGAGCGCATCGCCCGAGCTATCGGTGGTCACCAACTGTGTGTGCTGAGGAACCACGGATTGCTGACTGCGGCGGACACGGTGGAGGGTGCGGTCGCTCGCTTCGTGGTAGCGGAGCGGGTGGCCGAGGTGCACATCAAGGCCGGCGCCGCCGCTCGGCCGATCTCGGAGGCCGGCGCCAAGCAGACCGCTCTCGAGTACGAGAACGGCAACGTGCCCTGGCACGCGTTCCAGTTCCTGGTGCGTGACGTGATCCCCGACCCCACCGTGGTCGACGCTGGGAACTGAACCGCTACCCGACGCCCACGGTCCACTACCTCACCGGTGTTGCACATCAGCGACCGGCGAGCCACGGCATCACCATCGTCGTGGACGCAGGCGATGTGCAGCGCAGTCCAGTCGTTGAGTCCTCGCGCCGCCACGTCCGCTCCAGCGGCGAGAAGCGCCACCAACACGTCGTGACGATCTGAGTACCGGCGCCCCGAAACGTCCTCGCGACGGTGGTGAATGACGTCAATGAGGGCTGGAAATCCGTCGTCGATCGGGTGAAGGTTGGGGTCCGCTCCTGCCTCCAGCAGCTCCCGAATCGTCGCCAATGGAGCGCAGGCCAAGGCACGAGTGAGCACCGTGAATCCCAGATAGGGGTTCGATAGCATCGGGCCAATCGGACGGATTGCCAAGCGCCTCCCGGGCGGCGGACAGATCGCCGGCCTCGAGCGCCCGCTCCAAAGCGATGCAGACCCGCATCCGATCGTCCATCTGCCCTCAAGGTCGAAGCGTAGGTTTGGGACACCTCAGTTCCAAAGCGAACTCGCCAATGATGTTGGACGCTTTGCTAGAGGTCGGCACGCCGTCCCAGCACGCAGAATTCGTTGCCTTCGGGGTCGGCCAGGACGACCCATGGCTGATCGCCTTGCCCGACGTCGGCCCGGCGGGCGCCGAGGCCGATCAATCGTTCGACCTCTTCGTCCCGCTCGCAGCCGACGGGGCTGACATCGATATGGATGCGGTTCTTCACGGCCTTGGGCTCGGGCACAGACACGAAGACCAGCACCAGCTCCGGGAACGGTCGAGCTGACTCGGACATCCACAGCACGCCATTGTTGTCTTGCACCGTCCACCCGAGCACTTTGCTCCAGAACTCGGCAACACGCTGGGGGGCGACGCAATCAATGACAATCTCGCGGAGAACAGCGCCCATGTCCCAGGATCTTACGCGTCAGCGGTAAAACACTCTCCCCGGGACCCTAGGAGGGCGCCCTCCCCCGCACGCGTCTATCTCGCGGTCCGACCCCGTCTCGCCAAGGCATCGATGGTCACTGCAGCCAGCAGCACCAGCGCGGTGACCACGTACTTCGCTGCACCGCTGTAGCCCTGCAGTCCCATGCCATTGTCGATCGCCGCGATGACCAGGCCACCCAGCACAGCGTGCAGGGCCTTGCCCCGTCCGCCGAACAAGCTGGTGCCCCCGATCACTGCGGCCGCTACCGCATACAGAACGAGCGTGCCTCCGTCCAAGGCGGTCGATACCGAACGGAGGCGCGAGGCATAGACGATGCCGGCTATGCCCGCGGTGAACGACGCCAGCGTGAACGCCAATGTGCGGATGATGGCGAGGTTGATGCCAGCCCGGCGAGCAGCTTCCGCGTTTCCACCGATGGCATAGACGTATCGACCGAACCTGGTCCGCCCCAGCAGGACAGTCCACGCCGCCAGCACACCGAGCACGATCAGCACGACCCACGGGAGACCCTTGATCGGCACCAAACGGCCCCGGTTGGTGTTGCAGATCAGCACGACCACCACGCCGGCCACCGCCGCGCCGATGATCTTGATCAGCGTGAGGCTGGGCGGCGGCGCGACCAGCCCACCCGCCCGCCGACGCGCTTCCTTCCGCCACGTTCGTGCCCCGTAGGCGGCGACTATGCCCGCCATGACCAGCCAACTGGCTACCGGGGTCAGGTTGCCGCTGGCGAAGTCGTTGATGACCTTGTCATTGATGGGCAGCGACCCGCCCGGTCCGAGGATCAGCAGCATCACGCCCTGCCAACCAAGCAGCCCGGCCAGGGTCACGACGAAGGACGGCAGGCCCACCCGGGTGATGATCGTGCCTTGGAACGCACCGATCGCCGCACACGCCAAAAGCGCCACCAAGATGGCCGCCCACCATGGCCAGCCGGTCTGCTGCTTGACCAATTCGGCCATCAGCACGCCGCCGATACCGCTGACGAAACCGATCGACAGGTCGATCTCCCCCAGCAGCAGGGCGAATACCTCCCCCATGGCCAAGAGCATGTACACCGCGCCCTGGATCAGCAGGTTGACCAGGTTGCCGGCGGTGAGGAACTTGGAGTTCAGCGATTGGAAGAGGATCGAGATCAGGAGCAGGCCGGCGAAGACGGGGAGCACACCGGCATCACCACCGCGGATTCGCGCCAGGACACCCCGGAGATATTCCGACAGCGAAGTCGCCATGATCTCGGGAGCGACCGCGACATCTGCGGGCGTCTCGGCGGTGGCCGGTTCGATCGGTTCCCTCACGTCGGTCATCCAGCACTCCGCTCCGGAGTCGATGTCCCACTCGTCATCAGCTCGACAACGCGCTGGCGGTCAAGCTCGGCGGCGGGCCGGACAGCAACCATGCGACCGAGGTAGAGCACCGCGATCCGATCGGCCACCTGGAACACGTCGTTCAAATTGTGGGAGACGATGATGACCGCCAGTCCCCGATCGGCGAGCCGGCGGACCAGGTCGAGAACCATCGTCGTTTGGGCCACGCCCAACGCGGCAGTGGGCTCGTCCATGATCACCAGCTTCGAGTTCCAGAGGACGGCCTTGGCGATCGCCACCGACTGGCGCTGACCTCCCGACAACGAAGCAACCGGCTGACGGATCGACCGAACCGTCGTGACCGCCAGGCTGTCCAACGTCCGCCCGGCCGCCTTCTCCATCTCTTCTTCGAGCAGCGTGAACGCCCGGGTTCGCTCCCGCCCGAGGAACATGTTCTGCACGATGTCGAGGTTGTCGCACAAGGCCAAGTCTTGATACACGGTCTCGATGCCGAGGGCGGCCGCGTCACGGGGAGCCTTCAGGTGCACCGGGCGGCCCTCCCACAGGATCCGGCCGGCGTCGGGCGCGTGGATCCCGGCGATGCACTTGATGAGCACGGACTTCCCCGCCCCATTGTCACCGACCAACGCGGTCACCTGTCCAGCTGGTACGTCCAGGTCGACGTGGGTGAGCGCCTGCACCGGACCGAAGTGTTTGTCGATGCCCCGCAGCTGCAACAGGAGCTCACCCGACGCCGCGGGTCCGGGCGTCTCAGTCGCCGCGGATTCGTGCGGTCCACCTGCGACGGTCGTCACCCGATCTCCTCCTCCTGATGCCCGTCATTCTGTCTCCCGGCTGGTCGCAGCGCGTGCTGCGTTCCGCTGGGGAGGTCAGCTGATCCCGGCAGCACTGCAGGCGCTGGCTACCGCGGACACGCAAAGCTCGGACGTCTTCACCGCGCCATCCTTGACCACCGTCGAGGCCATGTTCTGGCTGGTCACCCACACCGGCGTGAGCAGGACGGACTGAATGTCGGCGTTGGCCGTGGTGTCCTTGGTCGTGCCGTTGACCAGTGAGGACGGCGGGGTCTGTCCCGCCCGGATGTAAAGCGCAACCGCCGCCGCGCCTTGGGCTTCGAGGTAGATCGGCTTGTAGACGGTCCCGCACTGGTAGCCCTTCAGGATGTTCTGCAGGCCGGAGAGGGACGCGTCCTGCCCCGTGGTCGGGAACTTCTTGGCCGGAATGTTGAGCTTCTGCAGATCCGCGATGACCGCGTTGGCGTTGTCGTCATTGGGCGTGACAACCGCGTTGATGTTCGGATGTGCCGTGTACTGCTGGTCGAAGGTGGTAGCCGCCACCGACGGCGTCCACGTACCAGCGGGCTCGCCCACCTTCACGTACGTGCCATTGTCGAAATACGGCTTCAACACATTGTTGTAGCCCTGAGAGAAGAGAAGGGCGTTGTTGTCGGTCGGGTCGCCATCCATGATGAGGATGTTGGGTTTGGAGACGTTCCACGCGCCGACGCAGTCGACCTCGCCTTGGCCGATCAGATTGCCGACTTTCACGTTGTCGAAGCTGACGTAGATGCGGCCGGAGGCGCCGCCTTTGACCAGTCGGTCATAGTCGATGACCTTCACGCCCTTCGAAGTGGCGTTGGCCTCGATGGCTGCGCCACTGCCGGAGTCGAGCGCGTCAACCAGAAGGACACTCGCTCCCTGGGTGATGTCGGCCTCGGCCTGGGTCTGCATGGTGGCGGCACTGCCCTGGGCGTTGTCGATCTTGAAATCGCTCGCGCCCAGCCCCGCAGCCTGGAATGCCTTGGTCAGGTAGGGCCGGTCGAACGACTCGTAGCGAGCCGACGTGGTGGTGTCGGGCAGCAACACGCCGATCATTCCTTTGCCTTTCGCCGCCACGGACTTCAGCGCGGCCATTGCCGCGAAATCAGCCGTGAACGACGTCGCGCTCACCGACCCGCCCGTCGTCGTCGTGTTGCCGGCTGCCGTCGTCGAGGACGAACTGGATTTGCTGCTGCTGCTACACGCACCAAGCGCGAACAACGCCGCGACGGACGCCACCGCGATTCCCTTGACCGACGCCTTCATGTTCGGTTCCTCTCGTCAAGACGCCAGAAACCCTATGGATACAAACGTGAACAAGGCATAGATGTTTCGCGGTAGACGTGAACGAGATGTAAACGTCTATTCGGGAAGCAGTCGGTACCCGGCCCGCGGCTCGGTGACGATCAGTGGCGGTCCGTCGGGATCCTCGAGTTTCGCCCGCAATCTGCGTACGTAGACCCGCGTGTACTCGGTCTCGGTCTCGTACCCGGGGCCCCACACCTTCCGCAGCAGCGCGGCATGGGAGAGCAACTTGCCGGGCGCAATGGCGAACTCGCGCAGCAGCGCAAACTCAGTCGGCGTCAGATGGACCAGTTCCCCGTCCTTGGTCACCAGCTGGTTGTCGAGGTCGATCTGCACGTTGCGGACGAGAACCGGCGCGGTGCTG
>JAXDQG010000680.1:0-3379 GCA_034667945.1 Acidimicrobiia bacterium
GTGTGCAAATCCTGCTCGAACAGCCCGACCAGGCTGCGGTCCTCGCCGCCGACCCACGCGGTTTGGCGGAGACCGCAACGGAGGAGATCCTCCGCTGGGTCTCCCCCGTCATCCAGTTCGCCCGCACCGCGACGACGAACGTGGAGATCCGGGGGCAGCGCATCCACGCGGGCGACACGGTGGTTCTGTGGTACCCGTCAGCCAACCGCGACGAGCGCCAGTTCCCCGACCCCTACCGCTTCGACGTGCGCCGCAACCCCAACCCCCACGTCACCTTCGGCCACGGCGAGCACTTCTGCCTCGGTGCGAACCTTGCCCGCTGGGAGCTGCGCGCCGTGTTCCGGGCACTCGCCCCGTACCTCGCGCACCTCCGCGTCGCCGGCGCCCCGCAGCGCCTGCCCGGCCTCCACGTCGGCGCCGTCTCCCAGCTCCTCGTCCGGTGGGATGACTCATGACCTTTGTGATGGAGGAGCATGCACCCTGAGCTGCGATCGGGGAGGACGGCACGCGACCGCGGGGCGCGTTTCTGCGCATCCCCGGCTCCCCATGCTCGAGTGGTCGACGGATTCAGTGCTGCTCGTGCGCGGCGGCGGCTGCGCGGCGTCAGCTCGCGACGGCGCGGACGGCGGCGTGGCCGTTGACCGCCACGGAGACCTCGCGGGCGGTGTCGACGGCGGGCTGGAGCAGCGCCTCTAGAGATTGGTGGTAGTGGATGAGACCGGGCTCGTTGCGGCCGAAGGTGATGTGGGACTGGGCGCCTGAGCCGAACGAGCGCTGGATCTGCTCGCACATGAGGTAGTCCTCCTCGTCGAGGATCCGGCGCAGCAGGTCGAAAGCCCGCGGCAAGTAGCGGTCCCCGCGGGCGGTGGCCGCATCGGTGGCGTACAACGTGAATACCGAGGTCGTGCGGTCGACGCCCTCGGGTAGGAGCTGGAACAGCTCGACGAAGTCCCCGAGGACCAGGATGATCGTGTTCGGCCGGATCATGTAACTGGTGATGGCGTAGGGGTACAGCTGCCAGCTGTCTCGTGGCTTGTCGTCGAGTTCCGCCACCCCGTGGGTGGGCGTGACCATGCGGCCGTGGACGCCGTAGGCGTCATACAGGGAGTTGTCCGACTGGATGGAGGGCAGGGAGGCGTGGTGCAGATACCGCAGGTGGTACTGCTCGCAGAACGTGTCTCCCATCAACTTCCAGTTCATCCCCCGCGGGCTTCGGTAGTCCCGGAACCGGGCGAAGGACGCCAGGTTCAGCTGGGCCAGCTCGGGGCCCATCGGCCCAAGCCATGCGGCCGCGTCAAGCGTGCCTGGTGCCCCGTCAACCTGGACGAACACGAACCCGGCGGCCTCACCGCACGCCATCTCCGCCAGGCCGTGCCCAGCCCGGTCAAGGCCCTCGAAGCCGAGCCGGTGGGTCGGGTTCACGAGCCGCCCGTCGAGCCGGTACGACCACCCGTGGTAAGGGCACATGAACGACTTCGCGCCCTCGCCCCGGCCTTCGACCACGCGGGTGCCCCGGTGGCGACACACGTTGCGAAACGCCCGGACCACACCGTCCGCCCCTCGCGCCACCAGGATCGGCACATCCGTGAGCGACAGCGTCACGTAGTCTCCAGGCTCGGCCACGTCCGCCGTCATGCACGCCACGATCGGGCAACCCCGGAACAACCGAGCCACCTCGTGCTCATATCGCTGCGGGTCGGTGTACACCTCTACGGGGTTCTCGTACATCGCCGGCGCCAAGTCGGTCGTGTTGCCCGCCGCCCGGTGCGCCATGATGCGATCGAGGATGGCCAGCTGTCCGTCTCGCTGCATTGCGACCCCCAAGCTGCGGCGGCGACCCTGGCGCCGGCCCGCTGCGGCCCCAATATATAGCGCGCCCAACCCTGCATCGCTCGGCTGGGCAATGTCAAACGACTCGCCGCCGAGCTGGACCGCGCCCGCCCGACGCCGCGGCCGGGCTGCCCGAAGGGCTCGACGGACATGTTCACCGTCCGCCGCCTGCGTAAGATGTTGGTGCTGCCACTCTCCGCGCGACACGAGGGGCGGCAAAGCAGAGGCAGGGACTGTGCCGACGGCTCCTTGACCGGGAGCTTTCTTCCGGGATGGCGGAAAATGATCACAGATGGGGCCGACTCCGAATTCCACCGGGACGTGGCGGCAATCCCCGGCTGGGTTGCGAACGACCCGGCCCAGGGGGCGCATCGGTACTATGCCGACGACTGGACGTGCATCGCCACGCCCACCGCAGCCGGGCAATGGCGGGGAATGGCGGTCCACGGTGCAGCAGTCACCGACAGGCTCATCCACGACATACGGGCGATCGAATACTTCGACGACCCGGCCAACGCCATGCGGTGGGCCGACGAAGAGGTGGCACGCCACCGTCGGCGCTTCCGAGAGTCGGCGGCGGTGAGCGAAGGAATTGAGCGTCGCATCGTGAGGGTGGCTGGCGCGCTGGCGAGAGCCAAGGATGCGACTGGATGGGCGCTGGGATTGTCATCCGCGACGGATGTGTTCGAGACGGCGTGGACGAACCTCCGCACTGCGGTGGTTCCCGACGAGCGCCTCTCGACATGCAAAACGCTCATCGAAGCGCTGGAAAACGACTCCTGGGATGGCCAACTGGACGTATTGCGAACAGATTGGCCGGAGGTGCGGTCCGCGATGGAGGAACTGCATCCTGATTGGCAATTGAACATCAACATGTCGCCGGCGCCGATGTAGGGGGTTTCGAGGCGCCTCGGCACGCCTTCGACGCGCCCGCTGAACACCTCGGCTCCGAGCCGTCTGACTCGGCGCCGTCATCAGAGTCGCCGGAGAGAAAGGCCAGGAGCGTCCTGACCTGAGCCGTGGTGCCTTGTGGCTCCGGCCAGGTCCGCGTGTCCCGCGAGCGGGTCGCGCCGATCATGCGGGACAACGGGTGGGAAGGTGAATCCGGTCGGCGACGGGTGCGCACAACGTCGTCAACCGGGCCGCACCGATTACTCCTCGGCCCATGGCATGTGGGCGCGACGGTCTTGTTGAGGCGGCACCACTTGATCACCGCCACGCCATGACACAATGCTGGTTATCGGAATGAAGATGTCACTGCCGCCTAGGTCGTCGTCATGTATGACGAGCGCTGTGACAGTAGAAGCGAGCCAAGCGACGGTCTCGAAAGACACCCTCTTATTCGTTAAATCTATCCAGCCGGATGGCGTCTCCACTGCTTCGATGGCTTCTGGATTGATTTCCCGCATTGAACCACACACCCTTTGGTTAATTACTGTGAGGGCCGCGAAGGGGGACGAGACGCCGCGCTTCACGGCGAGCGAGCCCTCCGGCAGTCGCGGTGTTCGAGGTGGCTCCACCGCCTCGTGAAGGACGGTCCCTAGTCGCA
>JAXDQG010000681.1:0-10151 GCA_034667945.1 Acidimicrobiia bacterium
GGACGCCACGGATCCGACAAGCAATCGCCACCGCAGTCAGCCGTATCCCTTCCTCGCGATGGGATGCCGGCTGTCCGCCATGCCGACCGCCGTCCGTTTGGTCCGCCGGGGGCTACAGACCGCCTTCCTTGGGGGCGGATGCCACCGGGTCTGACTCCAGTTCGAAGCCGAAATCTCCCTTGTTGGCGAGTTCGAATCCGGGACTCTTTTTGGCTCCGTTGGTGGAGTCGTCGAAATAGAGATGGGCGATCTTCTCGTCACCGGGGATGTTCCCCGGAGGGAAGTTCCCGGTGATCTCGGCCAAGGCAGCTTCGAACATCTTGGCGTGGGCGATCTCCCTCGTCATCAGGAAGGTGAGGGTGTCCTGGGCGCCGGGATCATCGCAGCATTTGATCAGCCGCTCGTACACGATCTTCGCTCTCGCTTCGGCCGCAATGTCCGAACGAAGGTCCGCCTCGGGGTGGCCGAGCGTGTCGACATACGCCGCGGTGAACGGATTGCCATGTGAATCGGTCAGGCGTGGTCCGCCTCCGCCCAGGATTGTCGCACCGCTGTTCAGGGCCAGGGACACGTAGTTCTCTCCGTCCCCGTTCATCATTTCGCCGAGGTAGCCGCCCTCCACCTCGTCGAGCATCTGGCCCGGCGAGCCGCGTAGCAGTTGCACCAGTAGCTGTCCGACCATCTCGAGGTGCGACAACTCTTCGGTGGCGATGTCGAGGAGCATGTCTCGGCGGCCGGCGTCGGTCTCGTTCCAGCCCTGGGTGAAATACCGCAGGGCGGCCGCGAGTTCGCCATTCGGGCCGCCGAATTGCTCCAGCACCATCCTGGCGAACTCCGGATTGGGCTCGTCGGCGCGCACCGTGTACATCAGCTTCTTGTTGTGCAGGAACATAGGTTCGGCCTTTCCGGGGGGACGGCTTCTTGGCAGGTCCGTTACCCCGACAGCCCCGTGGGCCTACACGCAATCAAACGCTCAGATGGTTGATCGGCCGCCGCGCCGCCCACCGCTCAGACGAAGGCGTCTGACAACGCGATAGCTGACATCGCGGCAGCTGACCGTCGCGGGGGCTGACATCGTGGCCGGGCCCGCAGACCAGGCATCAGGTGCTTCGCCGAACTGATCGGGCACGCATTTCACGCGGAGAGGGCGAGCGCCGTCGAGCAACTGCCTCGAAACGAAGCGCAAATGCTCGCCGACGCCCGCCCCGAGTTCTTGCGTTGAGCGATGAGTCAGACGGGATTCAGGTCAGCTGGGCTGCGGAACGATCCGAATGTAAGGCTTCGGAGACCGCCAGCCGTTGGGATAGATGCCCTTCGCTTCTTCGTCCGACACGGATCCGGCGATGATCACATCGTCACCCTGCTGCCAATTGACCGGTGTCGCCACTCGATGCTTTGCGGTCAACTGCAACGAGTCGATGACCCGAAGCACTTCGTCGAAGTTGCGACCGGTCGTCATCGGGTACACCAGGATGAGCTTGACCTTCTTGTCCGGACCGACCACGAAGACATTGCGAACCGTGGCGTTGTCTGCCGGTGTCCGTTGCTTCGGATCGCCCGATGTGCTGGCCGGTAGCATCCCATAGAGCTTCGAGACGTTGAAGTCGGAATCGCCGATGATCGGATAGTTGGGCTTGTGTCCCTGGGTCTCTTCGATGTCGCTTGCCCATCGCTCATGGTCGTTGAGTCCGTCTACGGAGAGCCCGATGACCTTCACTCCACGGCGTTGGAACTCGGGCTCGATCTTGGCCATATAGCCAAGTTCAGTGGTGCAGATAGGGGTGAAATCCTTCGGATGCGAAAAAAGGACCGCCCACGAATCGCCGATCCAGTCGTGGAAGCGGATTGGCCCTTGCGTGGTTTGCGCCTCGAAGTCCGGGGCGGTGTCTCCAATGGCCAGCGTCATGCCCTGTTCCCCTCTCGTACGTGTTTCACGTAGCCAGTTGCGTGTCGGTAGCCAAAAGTCGAGGCGAAGCCCCCCGATCCGCGGCACAACTCTGCGTCGCCGGTTGGCCCTGACGCAAGAGCCGGCGCAGCCTCGGACTCGGCCGTACATCGGTCGGCCGAACCGGCGTTGCGATCCCTGGCGGCGTGCGGTCACCCCTGCAATTGGCGCAGGATCTCACCCGACAGCCGGGCCGGAACGCGCCCGGGCGTGACCAGGAGGCAAGACATGGGCCGGCTCGAGGGCAAGGTCGCAGCGATCACCGGTGGGGCCAGCGGCATCGGCGCAGGGACAGTCCGGCGATTCGTCGAGGAGGGCGCCAAGGTGCTGATCGCCGACCTCGATCAGGCGAAAGGCGAAGCGCTGGCGGGAGAGCTGGGCGCGAGCACCGCGTTCCTGCACACCGATGTGTCGAAGGAAGCCGACATCGCCGCCATGATCGCCGAGACGACCGATCGATTCGGCCAGATCGACGTGCTCTTCAACAATGCCGGATTCGGCGGCGCGCTGGGTCCCATCGAATCGACGAGCGTCGCTGACTACGACCTGACAATGGATGTGCTTCTGAAGAGCGTGTTCCTGGGCATGAAGCACGTTGCCCCGGCGATGAAGGCGCAGGGATCGGGCTCGATCATCTCAACTGCCAGCGTCGCCGGCATCCGAGTTGGTTTCGCCCCGCACCTGTACAGCGTGGCCAAGTGTGCAGTCATCCATCTCACGAAGACAGTCGCTCTCGAGCTGGGCGAGCACGGCATCCGGGTCAACGCCATCTGCCCGGGGTTCATCGCCACTCCGCTGGCTGCAGGCCGACCGGACGCCGACGAAAGCCAGATCGAGCAGCTCCGCCAGGCGGGCGCGGCGTCGCAGGTGCTCGGTCGGGTGGGCGAGCCGCTCGATATCGCCAACATGGCGCTGTTCCTGGCCAGTGATGACTCCGAGTGGATCACCGGGCGGGAGTTCGTCGTAGACGGCGGGTTCGAGGCCGGTCCACCCTGGTCGCGCTGGCCGAAGTTCGCCCGTATGGAGCGTCCGATTCGGCATCACCGTCCGCCCGACCGCTGAGCGGGGCGGCAGCGACAGCGACCGCGAGCCAGGCACTGCGTTGCTGTGGCTGATCGGCCACGAAGCTCGGTCGCCGAGAGGCCCGACCGGCACAGCCAATTCGATACCGGGTACGTCGAATCGATGTCGAATCGACGTACCACGGTTTCGAAAAGAGGGTCCTCCCGGCCATCGATCTTCATTTGAGGTGGGTCGGCCCGCAACTCGACGCTCCAGCGATTCCGCTCAGGTGGGTTGCTCAGCGGTAGGCGTTGTTGCTGGTGTGATCCCCGGCCAGCCAACGGGCCAGCTCCGTGCGGGCATCGGCCCGACGCGCCGAGTTGATCTGCTCGGCCTCCGGATGGTCGACCGTGAACTCCACGAGCAGACCGTTGGGGTCGCGCACGTAGAGCGAGCGGCAGTAGCCATGCTCGAGCACGAATGTGTCGGGCTCGCGGTATCCGGCAGCTGCCAACCGATCCTGGATCTGCTGCTGTGTATCGGCACTGGTAGCCAAGGCGATGTGCGTGAATGGCGTATCCGGCATGGCCGGACCGAACAGCTCCTGGTCTTCCGGATTGGCGAACTGGAAGAACGCCAATGCGCTCCCGTCTTCGAGGGCGAAGAACGTGTGGCAGTACACGCGCTCCGCCCCAAAGAGCTCGTCCTTCTCGCACCAGGTGGCGACCAGGGGTAGGCCGATCAGATCCTCGTAGAATCGCCGTGTCGCCTCCTGATCGCGGGTGACGTACGCCGTGTGGTGAAGTCTCCTGGGCAGTTCCTTCTTCACCACGTCGGGGTTCACCGCTGCGTCGAGATCGGTCATCGGTTCCTTCTCCGTTCGATCGGTCGCTCCACACTTCCACCGGGTGCTGGTCGGCGCGGTTGAAGATCCCGACCATCCCGCCCCGCTGGGCACACGCAGGGTATCCCGCATCCCCGCCCGTTTACTGCGGCCGGAGGCGCGCCCGGACGAACTTGTTGCAAGCGCTTTCTCGGTCCCGGGCGCACCCCTGTAGACCGCCCCACCGCGCGCCGGTCGGCCGCGCGCTTCCCTGTCCCCGTAGGGCAACATCGTCACAGGTCGTGAGCCGCGGGGACCACGCAGGGCTATGGTCCAGCCGTGCCTGCCAGCGATCCGTTGTCGCCTGTCGCCTTCGTCATCGAGAGCGACGGGCCGGTCATGACCGTCACGTTCAACCGCCCCGAACGCCGTAACGGCCTGAATTCCGCGGTGCTGCGAGAGCTCGAGTCGATCATCCATCGGGTGCGCGACAGCAGCGAGATCCGCGCCCTGATCCTGACCGGCACGGGCACGGTCTTCTGCGCCGGTGCCGAACCAACATCAGTCACCGAACAGGCGCAAAAGGGCGACATGTCGGGCAACGCACGAGGCGGGCCCCGGATGATCGGCCGGATCTTCGATCAGCTCGCCCACCTCGAGGTGATGACCATCGTGGCGGTCAACGGCCACGCCATCGGCGGAGGCTGGTCGCTGGCGCTTGCCGGCGACTATTGCCTGGCGGTTCCTGAGGCCCAGTTCTGGGTTCCGGAAGTTGATTTCGGGGTGCCCTTCAGGGGTTTGTCGAGCTTCGCCTTGACACATCGAATGGGTCCCTGGTTAGCGAAAGAAGCGGTCATTCTCTGCCGGCATTTCACCGCTGGCGAGCTTTGCACTCTTGGTGTCATCAATCGTGTCGTCGAGCCCGAGGCCTTGATGGATGAGGCCAGGAACATCGCCAACCGGTTTGCGGCCCAGCCGGGCAAAGCGGCGGTGAACACCAAAAGGGACGTCAATGCGGTGATCTACGGCCCGAGGCACTACTGATCACTCGGACCGGCGCGGGTCAGCGGAGTCCAAAAGAATGGCCTGGACTTACGAGCGCTCGCCGACGATGTACAGCAGGCGATTCTTGAAGATCCGGCCAGACGAGGGCTCGAGCCACATCTCGTCCCGGACGGCGCGCTGCGCCCGCTCTCGGCGCTCGGGATCCAGCTTGGCCGTCGTCACGCCGGCGAACACGTCCCAGGCCTGTTCGAAGTTGTCGAACCCGAATGTCACAACGTCGCTCTCGACGCGGGCGGGTATGCCGGCAGCGGCCAATTGTCCCAAGAAGTCGGTGGGGTCGGCGAGCGCGCCGGGACCGACACCGGGAACGGGCGGCGGCGGAGCAAAAGACCCGGCCAGCTGCTGAAACCGGACGAGATCCGTATCCTCCACGCCGCCCCAGGCGGCGGCGACAAAGCGGCCACCAGGCCGAAGCACGCGCGCGCACTCCGCCGCCGCACGCGCCTTGTCGACGGCGAACATCAGGCTCAGGGAGGCAATCAGCACGTCGAAGCCGCCGTCAGGGGCGGGGACCTCTTCCGCCCGGCCTTCGAGAACGTTCACGTTCGAGAAACCCTCAGCGTCGGCGCGTCGGCGCGTTCGTTCGAGCATCTCGGGGCTGAGGTCGACGGCGACAACCGCCCCGCTGGGACCCACCCGCGAGGCGGCCTGAAGCGTCACAGACCCGGTGCCCGCCCCGAGGTCGAGCACGGATTCACCCAGCTGTAGAGCAGCCCGCCCGATGCAGCCTTCCACTACCGGCGCGAAACGCTTGTCGATCTCGCGCTGGTAGACGTCGGACATCCGATCCCAGAGGCGCGTCTGCCATGCGAGGCCTTCCCGTTCCTGCTCCATCCGCGCCTCTTCCTGCTCCATCCGCGCCTTGCGCGCCTCTTCCTGGTCCATACGCGCCTGCCTTCCGAGAGTCACTTCCGGGCGACGAGAAAGAGCTTTTCGGTCACGTCGCCCTCGAGCAGTTGGCGGTGATCAACCGTGTAACCCGCCTCCGCTTCCTTGCTCGACGCGGCGGCGATCACCTCGAAGCCATGACGTTGTAACAGCTCGACAGCCTCGCGCACGGTAAACCAATAGACATACGGAGGTTTGTCCAGGAGTGCGGACGGGTTCCATTTGCCGCCGTGCTTCAGCCAGGGCTGTGACTGGATGCTTCTGTTGGTGCGAGAGGCGAGGCGCCTGAAGGTTTTGAGATACGCGAGGAAGGTCTTGTAGAGCAGCTCCCTCGAACGCGCCTCATGGGACAGGAACGAGAACAACGCAGTGCCGCCAGGCTTCAGGATCCGGTGGGCCTCAGCGGTAGCGAGCTCTCGATTCTCCTCGTTGAGCTGGCAGACCATCTGCTCCAGATAGACCACTTGGTCGAACGAGTCGTCGCGGTAGGGCAAGCACGCGGCATCACCGACGAGGAAGTCGATGTCGCCCGCACGGTCCTTGCCCTTGGCCACCCGCACGAACTCCTCGAGGAAGTCGTAGCCGTGGAGGTCGGAAAACCCGGCCGCGTGCAGACTGTGCAGAATGCGGCCCCCGCCCGTTCCGGCTTCCAAGGTCCGAAGATCCTTGACGAAGAATCTGTCGATCAGAAACTGCTCGGCCGGTATGAGGCCTTCAAGGTGAGCGAAGCTTTCGAACTCGGTGTGCTTGTAATGCTGATAGTTGTCTCGCTCCACCTCGTGGAACACAGGCGTACCGGCGTCGCGTAGTACCGGCGCACCGGCCTCGCGCAGCACCGGCGCACCAGGATCGCGCAGCATGGCGACGTCGGCGGGGGGTTGCCGTCCCAGGTAGGCGGGAGCGTCTGGAAGGGGCCGAAGGTGCACCACGGGGATCTGGCGCGCCGTCGCCTGCTGGTAGTCGGCGAACATCGGATAACGCGCGACGAGCTCTGGCCAAAGCGCGCCACGCTCCTCGTCCTCGAGCGTACGTGCCTCGGCCTCATAGACCTCCTCCATCACACGCACATGCACCCGTGGGTTGGCGACGAGGTTCAGATACCACTCGGGATGACGGTCGTCGCCGCCTTTGGATCCGATGAGATATCGCTGCCCCTCGTGTTCGAAGTAGAGCAACGGGTTCCGGCGAATTGCACCGGTCCGGCGCCCCTTCGTGTACAGCAACAGGATGGGACGGGGCCCATCCCAGCCGTCTTCCGCTCCGTCTGTGGCGACATAGCGGCGGGCATGTTCGGCTGCGAAACCCACCGCGTTGTCGAGTGCCTCACGGTCGATAACGTCGAGGCCGTCCTTGACCGTGAGCGACGGGTCCTCCTGCCGGAGCCGGGCGATCCATTCCCCCAGACTCGAGTTCGGAAAGCTGGACACCAAAAATCCTCCCGGGACGTAACTTGTTTTCGCACCCCGGAAGGTAGACGGCCACGACGTCTCGCCGCGCGAAAAATGTCATCCGTTCGCAACGTGGCTCGCCAAGCAACGGAAGCCAGCCCGGGCCTGACAAGACGTCCGTTGACGCTTGCCTCGCAACTTCCGTCTGTCCAGACATCCAACCGGGCTTTTCGATCCAGCAGTACACCGATCAGCAGCTACAAGCGATGGCGCGTCAGGTGTGGGGCCGCCGCCCGGTGTCTGAGACCTGGTGGGGTTTGCCGCCGTCGCGTGACTGGATTGCTGGCTGGTAGCGTCCGGTCGGGGGACGATTGGATGAAGCAATGAGCACGACAACTGCGGCAGGGATACGAGGTGGCCTGGGGCATCCGGTCGTAGACGGCGACGGGCATTGGGTCGAGTACCACCCAGTCATCACCGAGGCGATGCGCCGTGTCGGCGGGGACGTCGCCGCACAGGGTTTCGCCAGTTTCGGCAAGATGATCGGCTCGAACGTGGCGCTCTCCACCGCCGAGCGTCGGGCACGCAACATGGGTCACGAGGCCTGGTGGGCCGTGCCGACGGCAAACACGCTCGATCGCGCGACCGCCATGATGCCGGCGTTGCTCAACGAGCGACTCGACGAACTCGGCATCGATTTCACCGTCCTCTACCCCACCCAGGGTCTAGGCGTCGTGAACGAGCGGGACGGCGACGTTCGCCGAGCGGCCTGCCGCGCCTACAACACGGTGATCGCCGAGTACTTCGGCCCGTATTCGCGCCGAATGACACCGGCTGCAGTGATCCCGATGTTCACCCCGGACGAGGCGATGGACGCCCTTGATCACGCGGTGGGCGAGCTGGGACTCAAGGTCGCCATGTTCGGCAGCATGGTGCCGCGACTGGTCGATGACCCCGACGATCCCCGGGCCAGCGGCCCGATTTGGCTAGACGTGCTCGGGCTCGACTCTGCCTATGACTACGACCCCGTGTGGCAACGGTGTGAGGAACTGGGGATCTCACCGTCCTTTCACGCCAATGGTCGGGGGCAGGGCTTCGGTCTGCGGGCATCGCCGTCGAACTTCTCGTACAACCACATCGGGCATTTCGCAGCTGCCGACGAAGCGGTCTGCAAAGCGCTCTTCTTCGGTGGCGTGACCCGCCGCTTCCCGAAGCTCCGCTTCGCTTTCCTGGAGGGCGGAGTGGCGTGGGCATGTCAGCTCCTCCACGACATCACCGAGCACTGGGAGCTGCGACGCAGCGAGGGGCTCTACCGCACGAATCCACGCAATCTCGACTATGAGCGACTCGACGAGCTGGCCCGGCGGTACGGCACCGAGGCCATGCAGGCCGCGATAGCCCGCCGTCGCAACCGGCCCACCAGCCCGGCGGAGGGTCTCGTGGGCGGCCGGGAAGCCCCGGACGACTTCGCCGCATGCGGGATCGAGCAGGCGGAGGATATCGCGGAGCTCTTCGTGAAGCCGTTCTGGTTCGGCTGCGAGGCCGAAGACCGCTTGGCGGCGTGGGCTTTCAAGGCGGAGAACAACGCCTTCGGCGCTCGGCTCAACGCGGTGTTCGGCTCGGACATCGGGCATTTCGACGTGACGGACATGGCCCGCGTGCTCCCCGACGCCTACGAGCTCGTCGAGGATGGACTGATGTCCGCGGAGGATTTCCGAGATTTCTCGTTCGGCAACGCGGTGCGATTCCTCGGCGGCGGCAACCCTTCGTTCTTTGCCGGGACCGTGGTCGAAGCTGAGGCCAAGGCGGTGCTGGCCGCCGATCATCTGGCCCGCGGCTGACACCCAGCTCCAGTAGGTTCCGGCCACGAACAGGAGGATCGGTAATGAGTGATGCACCGGCGAAGAATCTTGCTCTCGTCGAGCAGTGGGCAGAGACGTTCAACCACGACATCGATCGCATGGTCAACGAGGTCTACGCGCCTGACGCGCTGCTCGGCGGTGTCGTGATGGGGCCCGAGAGGTTCCTCAAATTCGAGAAGCGGGTCCTCGCAGCCGCGCCCAAGCGCGCTATGCGTATCGAGCACACCCATGCCGCGGGCGATGTGGTGACTGTCGAGGCCGTGCTCGTCGACCCCGACAAGGGCACCGATTGGAAGATCCCCTTCTGCGCTGTCCTCACGTTCCGCGACGGCAAGGTCGTGGCCGACCGGACCTACGGGGACATGACCAACTGGCCGGGCATGCGATAAATGCCAACGACCCGGCGCCTCTCGGGTGCCGGGTGTAGATGGCGAGGGATTCGGCTGGCTCAGTCGCCTCTCAAGGACCGCTGGTGCTGCTCGATCTTGCCGAGCAGCGCCGTGGTCTCTGCTTGGACCACCTCGGATCGCGCGATCGCGTCGCGTACGCCCGAAAGTGGGTTTTGCGCTCTGCCTGCGGACTCAGGCACCCCGCTTCCGTCTCGCATCACGCCGCTGGTACCCCACCCGTTCGTGTGATCAAACGCAGTTTCTGCGAACTGTGCCTCACGCCAGAGAACCGCTGTGCGCACCTGGGAGAACGCCCGAGGTGGGACCGCTTGGAACGTACTGGCCCGAGGCGCGAGGGCGGAGTGCCGTGCACCTACGGCCCCCAAGCCTCGGACTTCCGCTCAGGCTGCTGGTCCCTCGTCCAGGATGTCGTCGATCTGGCCCAGGGCGGCGCGCATGCCTTCTTCCATCCCCATGGAAATGAGTTGCTCCATGGCCTCCACCGATGGGAAACGGGCCTCGATCGTCATCACCGTGCCGCCACCATCCCGCTCGGTCATGGTCACGACCGTTGTGGTGGTGGGCATGGACTCGTTAGGGGTGCCGCTGTCATCGGCGAAGCCGTCTTTGAGCTCGAGCCGTCGCGGCGGATCTGCCGCCAGCACCTCCCAGTACCCGTGGAACTTCTCCCCCTCAGGACTGGTCATGAAGTACGTCACTCGTCCCCCTGCGACCAGTTCATGGTCGACCACAGTTGCCGGATAGGTGGGCGGGCCCCACCAGCGCTCC
>JAXDQG010000682.1:0-2995 GCA_034667945.1 Acidimicrobiia bacterium
GACCAATTCGGCCCACGTCAGGACAGACACGTTCCGGAACCGCAGACCGCGGCCTCGCAGCGCGGGAGGGAAGATCCGATCGCCGGTCCACCATGTCAGCAGCGACGATCCCAGGACCGCGACCGCCAGTGGCACGACGATCAGGCGGGTGGTCGTGCCACCGGACCGGGGGCGATCGGCCACCAACCGATGCACCGAGACCCCGACCAGCACGGCGGCCGGGACCAACACGAGCCCTCCGACGAGACGATCCAGCTGACTGTCGCCGGCGAGGCGGGCCGCCCCGATGGCGCCCGCGGCCGCGGTCACGACGGGAAGGAGGTCCAGTCGGCGCCCGTGGCGATAGGCGGCCTGCAGGGCGGCGGCCACCAAACCGGTGCCCACGCCGGCCACCAGGGCGAGCGCGGCCACACGAAGCCAGTCCTCCATCAGGGCCTGCTCCGGGCCGGTTCGTTGGGAGCGCCGAGCGGTCCGCCGTCGAGACGCACCACCCGGCCGCCGACGCTGGTTCCGAAGCCGGACGGCACGTCGCCCAACACCACCGCGGCCTGCCGAGATGCCTCCATCAGCAGCTCACTGAGCACTGCGGAGGGATGATCGGTCACGCCATGGGCCAGTCGATCGACCAACAGCACGGGTGGATCGGTCACAAGGGCCCGAGCTAGAGCCAGACATCGGCGCTCGAGCGGGGGCAGCGACCCCGCGGGCCGATGGCGGGCCATGCCGAGCGACGGCACCATCTCGTAGATCGCCCGGGTCGACCAGCGGCGACGGCGGCGACGGGCGCCGGCCAGCGACAGATGCTCGGCAACGGTGAGCCGGTCGACGACAGCACCGTCCCGCGGCACGAGGGCCAGCCCGGCCCGGGCGCGCTGGACGGCGGACGCGTCCGTCAACTCACGGTCGCCGAGCCACAGGCGGCCCTGAGCGGTGATGAATCCGGCCAGGCTGCGCAGCACCACCGTGGAGGCGTCGTCGCCCTCCCCGAGCAAGACGACGATCTCGCCTCGGCTGACATCCAGGTCGAGCCCTCGAACCACGACCTGACCACTGTCCGGAGCGGTCCAACTGCGCACACGGAGCACGGCCCGGTCAGCATCTGGCGCTTCGCTCGTGCTACTGCCGGCCTGGCTTGCGGCCGCCCCGGGGCCCGCGGTCGGCGTGGTTCTGGCGCTCGCCCCGGTGTTGGCGGTGGTGGCTGTGCCGGCCGTGCCGGCGGCCGGTCCGAAGGGCTGTGTGGCCAGGACCTGCTCGGTCGGTCCCTCTTGTGCGACCCGCCCGTAGGCGAGCACGACCAGTCGCTCGACACCGGCCGGCGGCGCGTCGGGCGTTTCGAGCCACAAGATGGCCGCGCCCTCTGCGGCGCAATCACCCAGCGCAGCGGCGATGTGGGTCGCCGTCTCGGCATCGACCCGGGCGGACAGCTGGTCGACGACCACCAATCGGCTGGGAGACGCGAGAGCTCGGGCGGCCTCCATGCGAGCCAGCTGCGAGGGCGTCAGGCGGACAGGCAGACGCTCGGCCATCAGCTCGAGATCGACCCGGGCGAGTGCTGTACGGGCCAGGGTCTCCGCGACACGCACACTGCGTCGTCGCCCGGCCAGCGCGGCCACCAGCACGTTCTCGTAGACCGTCAGACGACGAAAGGGCCGAGGATGCTGCGCCAGCCAGGCCACGCCCGCGGCCGCGTGCCCTCGGCCTCCGGGCACCGAGGGGCCAGCAGCCAGCTCACCCGCCCAGCTCGGAGCGCCGGTGACGTCGATGCCGTCTCGCCGGATGCGGCCGTACTGCGGCTGGCGGGCGCCCACGAGCAGCTCCGCCAATACGGTCTTTCCCGAGCCCGGGGCCCCAAGGACCCCGATGCGCTCGCCGGGATAGACCACGAGGTCGAAGGCCCGCAGCGGTCCGAGGGCGACCTGCTGGAGCTCGACGACGGGGGTCGCGGTGTGCGGCGCGCGGCGCGGGCGCCGAAGCCTCAACGCGGAGCCAGGTCGCGCAGCGCCTGGCGGGTGTCGATGTTGCCAAAACGCATGATCGACAGCGCTGGCGTGCTCACGCCGGCGTCGACGTAGCGCTGGATGTGCTCCCGGCATTGCTCCGGCGAGCCCCAGACGAAGAGCTCGTCGATCAACGAATCGGGAATGGCGGCCAGCGCGGCCTTGCGGTCACCTTCCTTCCAGGCCTTCCACATGGGCGCGAGCATGTCGCCTCGACCAAGCCACTCGTGAAAGGCGGCGTAGACGGGGACGTTCAGGTAGGCGGCGATGGCGAAGCGAGCGCCCGCATAGACGGTCTCGCGGTCGGTGCTCGGCGTGACGAAGATGCGCGCCACCACCTCCTTCTCTTCCCCGTAGGCCCGCACGATGGGCGCCACGGTCCTCACGTCCTCGGCCGACAACCAGTTGATGATGGCCCCGTCCCCCTCGCGACCGGCCAGGCGCAACATGCCCTCGCGCAGCCCGGCCACAAGGATCGGGACCGGCTCCTCGGGAACAAGGTTGAGGCGGAAGCCGTCGATGTCGAACGTCCGGTACTTCTGAGTCACCTTTTCGCCCGCGAGCGCCGGCCGCAGGAAGCGCAACACGTCACGAGTCCGCTGATAGGGCTGGTCGAAGGGGATGCCGTTCCATTTCTCGACGATCACATTCGACGAGGAGCCCAGCCCGAGCACGAAGCGGCCCGGCGCGGCCGACGCCAACGACGCGGTCGACTGGGCGAGGGTGGCCGGACCCCGGGTGAACGCCGGGATGATGGCGACGCCGAGGCGCATGGACGGCGCCCACACGGAGCTGAGCGCCAGGGGGGTGAACCCATCCGCGCTGTCGGCCTCGGACGACCACAGGTCGGTGTAGCCCAGGTCCGACATCTCGACGATCCAGTCGCGATGCGCGTGCAGGGGCACGCCGGCGAACGGGATGGACATGCCGTAGCGCTGCATGACTGCGGACACTAGTGGGTCGGTGCCGGGGCCCCGACCGATGCCTGCCTGCTCATC
>JAXDQG010000683.1:0-8315 GCA_034667945.1 Acidimicrobiia bacterium
GGTGGCGTCGACCAGGGGCTGGCTGCGGTCGTTCAGCAGGATCCCGGGCCCCATCCGGTTCATCGTGTACCCGAAGCTCATACGACAGCCGGGATCGGCGAAGCCGATCGACCCGCCCGCGCCCACGTGACCGAAGGCCGCCGAGGACAAGATGGCCGAATCGCGATCGCCCGTGCGGCGGCGCCGGTTGTCCATCGACTTCATGAAACCCAGCGAGAACCGCGAGCCGGTCAACAGCGTGGCGTCGGATTCGGTGGCCACCGCCACCTCCCCCATCCGAGACAGCGAATCGGCGTCGACGAGGTCCTCGCCACCGAGCGCCAGCGGCCGGTACATGGCGGCCAGCCCACGGGCTGTGGCCAGACCGCCGGCCCCGCCGATCTCGGCCCGATGGGCCTTCCGGCTGTTCGGGTTGAAACCGCCCTGGTTGAGCAGCGCAAGGGCGGAGACAGAAGTGCGGTCGGCGCGGATGGCGGCCGTGAAGGCACTCGGGTTCTTCGGATCCGGGACGAACGGGATGACCCGGGCCACCCGGTGCTGCTCGTCCTCGGGCAGGCCCAGCCAGACATCGGCGTCGTACGGACCGGCGATCTCCTGGCGCAGGAAGGTGCCCAGCGAGCAGCCGGCCACCCGCCGGACCAGCTCGCCCACCGTCCATCCGAACGACAGCATGTGGTAGCCGTGGCGGGTGCCGGGCTCCCAGAAGGGCGCCTCGGCCTCGAGCCGCTCCACCATGTAGTGCCAGTCGTAAGCGGAGCCGTCGGGGAGCTTCTCGCGCCAGGCCGGTACGCCTACCGAGTGGTCCAGCATCATCCGCACAGTGGCCTGTTGCTTTCCGCCGCCACCGCCAGCCGCGAACTCGGGCCAGTACTCGCCAATGGGGGCGTCGAGGTCCAGCTTTCCGCGAGCGGCCAGCACATGGGCGCACAGGGCGGTCATGCCCTTGGAGCAGGAGAAGACCGTGACCAGCGTGTCGGCGTTCCAGGGCTGCGATCCGGCCTCGGTTTCGGCACTCCCGGCCCACAGGTCGACCACTCGTTCCCCGTCGACGGTGACGCACACCGACGCCCCGACCTCGCCCCGCTCCGAGAAATTTCGTTCGAACTCCCGACGCACGTCGGTGAAGTCGGGGAGGCAGGTGCCGTTGCTTTCGACCATGGTCGGATTCTGTCAGGTCGTCAGCGGGCGGTTCCTCCGCACCCGGATCGACGGACCTCTCCGGCCGGTCGGTGGCCAGCGCTAGGTTGCTCCTGATGACCGCCATGGGCCTCATGAGCCTGGCTGACCACCTCCCCGATCCGGTCACGGGGGAGATCACGTCCCAACGGCAGCGCTACCGCCTGATCATCGACTCGGCGGTGCGGGCCGAAGCGGCCGGCTTCCACCACCTCGGCCTGGGCGAGCACCACTTCAGCCACTACATCCTCCCCGACCCGTTGCTCCTGCTCAGCGCCATCGCCACCCGTACCGAGACCATCCGGGTGGGAACGAGCGTGACCCTGCTGGCCAACCTCGATCCGTTGCGGGTCGCCGAGGACCTGGCCATGCTCGACGTCATCTCCGGTGGTCGGGCCGAGATGACCTTCGCCCGAGGGGTCATGGAGTCCACCATGGCCGCCTTCGGCGTGGAGAACGTCAACGAGCTGCGTCCCCGATTCGAGGAAAACCTTCGCCTCGTGCTCCGACTCCTCACGGAGGAAACCGTGACCTGGTCGGGCCATTTCCGTAGTCCGCTGGTGAACGTCCGCCTCGAACCCCGCCCTCTGCAGAAGCCCCATCCGAAGATCTACATCGGCGGCGGGCTGTCCACCGTGTCGTGCGATCTGGCGGCCGAGCTGGGCCTACCGCTGATCCTGCCCAGCCTGTTCCGCTACCCCGAGGACTACCTGCCGATCGTGGAGCGGTATCGGACCCGGATGGAGCGGGCCGGTCACGCGGAGCGCACGGTGCTGAGCTACCCCAGCTACGTGCACGTGGCCCGCACGAGCCAAGAGGCCCGTGAGCGCTGGCGGCCGTACCTCGAGAACTACGTGCAGTTCGCCACGGACTTCAGGGATTCGTTCGGTCGCCCGCTGGATTACGAAGGGATCCTGCAGGGCCCGGCCATCGCCGGTAGCCCGGCCGAGGTTGCCGACCGCATCGCGGAGGTGAACGAGGTGCTCGGCCTCGACAGCCACTACCTGATGGTCGACGGCGGCGGCATGCCCGAGTCGATGGTCTTCGAGGTCATCGACCTACTGGGCGAAGAGGTCCTCCCGAAGCTCAGGGGCTGAGCTGCACTCGAGTCACAGCAGGGCCGTGGCCAGCTGGCGCCACTCGGCGACGGGGATCTCGCGGTCGGCCCGCAGCACCTGGATGCAGACATGATCCGCGCCGGCATCGTGTTGCTCACGGACCCGCCGGGCGATGGCATCCAGGTCACCCCAGGCCACGACCCCGTCGATCAAGCGGTCGGAAGGGTTCTTGGGATCCGCCCAGTCGTCGTCGCTGAAGCCCAGCCGGCGCAGGTTGGCCAGGTAACCGGGAGCCCGCATGTAGAAGCCCACGGCCGAGCGGCCGATCTGCCGGGCCTTGGCCGGGTCGGTCTCGAGGACCACCATCTGTTCGGGTGCCAGCAGCTTCGACGGCCCGATGATCTCGCGGGCCGTCTTCGTGTGATCGGGCGTGGCCAGGTAGGGATGGGCGCCGTCGGCTTGCGCCCCGGAGAGCGCCAGCATCTTGGGCCCCAGCGCGGCCAGCACGCGGCCCGGGTCTTCGGCCGGCCCCACCGCGCTGAACATGGCCTTGTCCATGGCCTCGAGGTACGACGCCAGATACGAGAGCGGCTTGTCGTAGCTGTGTTTGCGCAGGTTCTGCACCAGCTGCGGGCTGCTCACGCCGAGGCCGAGGAGGAAGCGGCCGGGGTAGGCCTCGGCCAGCGTCTTCTGACACGCGGCCATGGTCATGGCATCGCGGGCGTAGACGTTGGCGATCCCCGTGGCGACCTTCAGGCGGGTCGTGCCGGCCAGGTAGTTCGCCGCCGCCACGAAGGGGTCGCGGCCGATGGCCTCCGGGATCCACAGCGTGGTGAAGCCGAGGGACTCCAGCTCACGGCAGGCTTCCTGCGCCACTGCCGTGGGATGCGAGTCCAGCGTGTTCGTCCAGATCCCGACTCGTGCGATATCGATCGCCATGTCGCCAGACCCTACGCTCCTGCCGTGCGCGTCGGCATCTCCCCCTTTGCGTCGTCCCGAGCCGGCTTCGAGAAGATCGCGGCCACGGCGGTTGCCGGGGGCATCGCCTCGTTGTGGCTGGGCGATGGCTACCTCGAGACGCCCGACTTCCCGATCTGGGGCGGCGGCGTCGAGTCGATGAGCGCGCTGGCCTGGCTGGCGGGCCGGTTTCCCCAGGCGGTGGTCGGCGTCAGCGCAGCCGTGCTACCTCTACGGGACGCCAACTGGCTGGCCAAGCAGGCCATGACGCTGGACCAGCTCACCGAGGGTCGGTTCGTGCTCGTGGTGTGCCCGGGCTTCTGGGACCGGGAGCTGCAGCATCGGGGCATCGATCCCGCTCGGCGTGCCGAGGTCTTCGAACGTCAGCTGGAGCTGCTGCGGGCCGCGCTGGGCGGTCCGGCGGAAGGGGAGGCCGAACGGCTCTCACCGGCGCCGTTCACGCCCGGAGGTCCGCCGCTGTGGTTGGCGGGTGGGCCGGCCACCATGCGCCGCGCGCTCCGGCTCAACCTGCCCTTTCAGGCCTCACGGCTCACGCCGGACGAGCTGGCGCCCCTGGCGGCCCGCTGGTTCGACGCCGGAGGGGGCCTGTTGGCCCACCGGGTCCGGGTGGAGATCGGGCCGCTGCGGCGCGTCGGCGAGGAGGTCGACTGGCACGCACTGGCGGGTTCGGCCGATCAGGTCGCCGAGCAGCTCGACCGCTATCGGCAGATCGGCGTGGCCGACCTCTCGCTCGTGCCCGGGCAGGACGACGAGCGCTCGATGGCCACGGTCGCCGCCCTGGTGGAAGAGGTGTTGCCGCAGCTCTCAGCCTGACGGGCGCTCGGCGCCGGCCGGTGGGCTCGACGCTCAGCGGGGGAGGGCGTGCAGGGCCTCGTGCTCGGTCGACATGACCGTCCGAAGCCCCAATCCCATCACGATCCGATTGATGTAGTTGTAGTAGGCGACCAGGTTGTTCAGATCGACGATCTCGAGGTCGCCCAGGCCGTGGCCACGCAACTCGGCGAGGTCGTCGTCGGTCATCTTCGTCGGCGAGGTGGTGAGCTTGGCCGCGTGGCTGGCAATGGCCAGCAGGCGCTCGGGTCGGGGAAGGTCGTGGCCGGCGGGCAGCTCGAAGCCGGCAGGGTCAGCTCGGATGGCGGCCAGCACGTCAGCGCTCACACCGAGTGACCCCAGCTTGAGCAGCAGGCCCGAGGCGCAGTGGGCAGTGCCGTTGAGCAGCGAGGTCACCAGGCAGGCCAGCTGGCGCTCGACCGGCGAGAGGGCAGAGGGGCAGGCTTCGACGGTCTTGTACAGGCGCAGACGCTCTTCGACGATCTCGGGGTAGGGGCTGCCCAACATGGTGAACTCGGCGGGCTCGCCCAGCGAGGCGGCCTGCCAGTCGTAGGCGTCTTTCAGCACCCCGGTCGCCTCTTCCCAGGGCACGGTACGGATCCAGGTCACGGCCTTCGATTGTGGCAGGGTGTCGTGCCATGCGGTGTGGCGTGTGGCTGTTCCCGTCGGCATCGGCCGGTGAGCTGGTGGCCGCGGCCGTCCTGGCCGAATCACTCGGCCTCGACGAGTTCTGGCTGGGGGACGAGGGGCCGGCACGCGAGCCCTTCGCCGTCCTGGCCGGAGCGGCCGGTGCCACCAGCCGCATCACCCTGGCGATCGGCATCACCAACCCCTACGTCCGGCTGCCGGCCCTCACGGCCACGACCGCGCTGACCATCGCCGAGCTGGCCGGTGGTCCCGAGCGGGTCATCCTGGGCATGGGAGCTGGCGGTTCGCTGTCGCTCGACCCGTTCGGGCTGGTGGGACCCCATCCCCTGGCCTCCGTCCGCCAGGCGCTGGCCACCATCCGCTCGGTGTGCGCGGGCGAGGCGAGCATCGGCTACCAGCCGGTAGAGCACGCCATGCACGGTCATCTGCGGCTCTATGTGGGCGCCCGGGGCGAGCGCCTCAACCGATTGGCCTCGGCCGAGGCCGACGGTGCGTTCGTGGCCGGTTTGCCGCCGTTCCACTACGACCAGGTGCTGAGCTGGTGCCGCTCGGTGCGACCGATCGACGTGGCGCTGTATCCGTCGGTGGCGTTCACACCGGCAGACGTCGAGCGCAGCCGTCCGCAGATGTTGTGGGCCGTGGCCAACGCGCCGGCCGAGGTGCAGCGGGCTCTCGGGGTGGAGCAGGACGAGCTCGCGGTCGCGACCGCGGCGTTGACCTCGGGGAACGAGAAGCCGGCGGCTGCGGTCATGAACGACGAGCGGTTGAGCCAGGTGATGTTGATCGGTGAGCCGACGACGGTCGGCAGGCGACTTGCTGAGCTGGTCAGACGCCATCGTCCGAACGCCATCGGTCTGGCCTTGCTGCAGCAGGACCTGGCGTCCGCTGTGGCGTCGGCCGCGGCCGCGTTCGAAACCATGCGCAGGGAGCTCTGAGCCGGGTGGCGGTCGGCGTCATCTCCCACCTGGTCAATCCCGAGGTGGAACAGGTGCGCTGGCTGGCCGAAGAGGCGGAGGGCGGGGGTGCGTCGTGGCTGGGCCTGGCTGATGCCTTCTGGTGGCGGGATGTCTGGGTGCTGTTGGCCGAAGCTGCCAGGGTGACGACGCGTTTGGCGCTCGGTCCGGCCATGACCAATCCGTATTTGCGACACCCCTTCCACACGGTGTCCGCCCTGGCGACCTTGGCCGAACTGGCCGGTCCACGGGTGTTCCTGGGCGTGGCGGCAGGCGGTTCGGAGCTGAGCGGGGCGGCTGGGGTCTGCCGGCGGGATGCGCCGAGACGGGTGGCCGACCTGGTGGCGCTGGTGCGCCGGGTGGCGGACGGCGAGCCGTTGAACCCGGCCTCGGGGCGGCGACTCGACGTGGCCCTGCCGCCGGTGCCGGTCACGCTGGCGGCCCGCGGCGACCGACTGTTGCGCGTGGGCGGACAAGTGGCGGACCGCGTGCTGTTGTGGGCGGTGCCGGACAGCGACCTCCAGCGCTCGGTCGGGCTCGTTCGGAGCGGTGGCAGCCGGGCGCAGCTGGAATGGGCGCCCCTCGTGGACCACGGCCCCGACGTGGCTGCTCAGCTCGATGTGCTGGCCTGCTACGGCGTGATGAATGCCGGCGCGGAGCTGCGGTCTCGTTGGGGGCTCGATGACGCCCGTGTGAGCGAGATTCGTGCCGCGCTGGTGGCCGGAGCGTCGGCGGCAGCCCGGGCGCTGGTGCCCGATGTGGTGGTGGACGACTTGGTCTACCGGGATCCGGACCCGGTGCGCCTCGGGGCACGCGGGCGTGCGTTGGGAATGTCCTCGGTGGCGGTGCCGGCCTTCACGGTGGAGAGCGTCAGTGAGCGGGTGGCGTGGGCCCGAGCGGTCGAAGCTGAACTGGGTGCTGGATCGGGCTAGGCAGGCTTGGGGTTGTGCCAGGCAGGCTTGGGCCAGGCATTGGCTTGGGCCAGGCGGTGCGCGCTGCTGGGCGCGGATACGGTTCGGGTTCATGACCAGCGTGACCGTTACCGACACCTTTGATGCCCCCATCGAGCGGGTCTGGCCGTTGGTGGCCGACTTCGCCGGCTTGGGCAAGTACGTCCGCTCGCTCCAGAACTGTGTCGCCGACGGCGAGGGGATCGGGATGGACCGCATCATCGGCACGGGCGACGCCCAGATCGTCGAACGGCTGACCTGGCTGGACAGCGATCGCCACGCGCTCAGCTACACCATCGTCTCCGGCGAGACGCCGATGCGGCGCTACGTCTCGACCGTCGAATTGACCCCGCAGGGACAGCAGACCGGGATCACGTGGACCGGCCATTTCGAGCCGAACGGCGTCGGCGAGGACGAGGCGAAGAAGGTTCCCCAAGGGATCTACAACGCCCTGATCAAGGGATACAAGCGCGCCCTTGCCGGTTAACGGCCTTGCCGCTGTCGCGGTTGTCGCCGCCACTTTCCGTGAGATTGCAGGGCGCAGCGGCATAGCGAATTCGCTGCCTTGGTCCGTCGAATCGACGTCGAATCGCTGCAGACGCGCCAAAAATTCGACGTCCACCGGCGTTTCTATACAGCGAAAAGTGGGCGGGTGAGCGCTTTGCGTGGGATCGTCGGACTACGCGACGTGGCAAGCCACGGGCTCCGCGCAAAGCGCTCCAAGCCCTATTTCGTGGCCAAGCAGTACAGCGAGCGCAGCTTCGGATCTCCCCCGCCATCGACCACGACCTGGCCGGTTTCGACCAGGTGCAGCATGTGGGCATACACCGACCCGGCCGCTGGATACCACAACCGCTTGTCGTAACCGGCGTACATGACCGGCACGAAGTCGGCGATGTGCTTCGGCCCCTCGCCGAGGAACGACAGGATCTGCCCCTCCCGCTCTTCCCGGTGCTCGATGAACGACTTCACGTAATCGACCGGCTCGTCCACCTCCGGCCCGTGCGTCGGGCGATACCGCAACTCCTCCCGGGGAAGCAGCTTGCGCAGGCTCCGCATGTAGTCGTGCATCGAGCCGTCCGGCGGGCCCACCACCGAGGTTGCCCAGCCCATGACATGGTCGCCGGTGAAGAGCGTCTCCTCCTGCGCAAGCGCGAAGCAGATGTGGTTCGAGCAGTGTCCGGGCGTCCAGATGGCCTCGAGCTGCCAGCCTGCACCTTCGATGACGTCCCCGTCCTCCACGCGCTCGTCGGGCCGAAAGTCGAGATCCGGCCCTTCGCGCTTGAGCTCCGGCGGCAACTCGTCGTACTCCTTGTCGTACTTCGTCTTCTCTTCGGGCGTGAAGTACGCGGAGAAATCGACCTTGTCGTCCGGATCGTCCGGGCGAACCTTGCCGTGCGGCCCGTAGCCGTAGGTGGGCGCCCCCGTCTTCTCCTTCATGAAGGCCGAGCCTGGCGAATGGTCGGAGTGCGTGTGGGTGATGAGCAGGTGCGTCACCCGCTCATCTGGCCCCAGCGCGGCCAACACTGCCTCGAGATGGGTGGGCAGCTTCGGACCGGGATCGATGATGGCCACCTCGCCCTGGCCGACGATGAAGGTGGCGGTGCCTGTGAAGGTGAAGGGGTTCGCGTTCTTGCAGATGACTCGCCGGACGAGCGGACTGAGCCGGTCAATCCGGCCGTAGTCGAACTCCCCCATGTCCCGGCGGTGCTTGATCGGTG
>JAXDQG010000684.1:0-8334 GCA_034667945.1 Acidimicrobiia bacterium
GTTCACCCGAGCCGAGTCCGCCTACGTCGACCAGCGAAACCAACCCCGCTGGGGATGACCAACCAGCCACCACCAGATCCGATGACAGCCCGCCGGGCAGGGATCGCCCGCTGGGTCCAGGCCGGCAAGCGCGTGGGCTATACCTGCTTTGCCGCCTCTGTGGTGTTGTTCATCGCCGGCTTCGTCTTTCGATTCACGCCGGCGCTCACCACCACGATCGTCGTGCTGATGATCGTGGGCTGCTTCGTCCTCCCTCCCGCGATCGTCTTCGGGTACGGGCTGCGAGCGGCCGAACGGGAGGAACGGGAAGCGGCAGCATCGCGAGCGGCGGCATCGCGAGCGGCGGCGTCGCGAGCGGAGGCATCGGGTCGAGATCGCCCCGGGCCCGATCGGCCGAGCACTCGTTCGAGCGGCGAGGAGGTCGACGAGTAGCATCTCGTCGTCCAGCTTCTCGGCCGGTCCCCGTCCTCGGAGGGTGCCCGCTTCTCGGAGGTGACGTGGCCCAACGCCTTCCCGCCGCTGCCCGGCGGCGCCAGCTGCTCGATGTGGCCGTCGGCGTTTTCGCCCAGCGCGGGTTCCACGCCACGTCGATGAGTGATGTGGCGGAGGCTGCAGGCGTCACCAAGCCAGTGCTGTATCAGCATTTCACCTCGAAGCGGGCCCTGTATCTCGATCTCCTCAACGACGTGGGGCTGGGCCTGCGACAGGCCATCGAGAAGGCCACAGCCGATGCACCCACCCCCCGCACCCAGGTCGAACGCGGGCTGGTGGCCTTCTTCCGCTTCGTCGCGGAAGACGACGAGTGCTTCACGCTGCTGTTCGGCGGCGGCACCCGGCGCGACGAGGAGTTCGCGGCGGCCGCAGCCAAGATCGAACACAGCATCGCTACGGCCATCGCCACCATGCTGGAGGTCCCCGGCCTGGCCGAGCACGAGCGAGAGCTGCTGGCCTTCGGCATCGTCGGCCTGGCAGAGGGCACGGCCCGCCGCTGGATCACCCTTGGCCGACAAGCGGGGACCGAAGGCCGTCAACCGAGCACCGACGAGCTGGCGGCACTGGTCTCCCACCTCGCCTGGGCCGGCCTGCGCGGCCTGAGCTGAGCGCCCGTCTTGCCCGAGGGCCACACGATTCATCGAGCGGCGCGCGACCAGCGCCGCCTGCTGGGCGGTCACCTGATCACCGCCTCTTCGCCCCAGGGCCGCTTCGCCGACTCTGCGGCCCGGATCGACGGGCGCTGCCTCGAAGGGGTGGAGCCCTGGGGCAAGCACCTCTTCTACTGGTGGGACAGCGGGGAGGTGCTGCACGTGCACCTCGGCCTGTTCGGTCGGTTCACCGTGCACAGCGTCGTGCCGCCCCCGGACCCGGTCGGTGCGATCCGTCTGCGTTTGCAGGGCCCCCGGGCCACGGTCGACCTGTCCGGTCCGACCGAGTGCCGCCTCGACGGTCCCGAGCATCGAGACGCCGTGGTGGCTCGGTTGGGACCCGACCCGTTGCGCTCCGACGCCGATCCCGAGCGGTTCGTGGCCAAGGTGGCCCGCAGTCGCACGTCGATCGGTCGCCTGCTGATGGACCAATCCGTCATCGCCGGGGTCGGCAACGTCTACCGGGCCGAAGCCCTCTTCCTTCTGGGCCTCCATCCCGAGCTGCCCGGCAAGGCGTTGGGGGAAGAGTGCGCCCGCGAACTGTGGGCGACCGTGGTTCGCTTGTTGGCAGATGGACTTCGCCGGGGCCGCATCGTGACCGTCGACCCGGCCATGCTCGATCGGCCGATCAGCCGCATCGGCCGAGGTGAGGGCACCTGGGTGTACAAGCAGCCCGTCTGTCGGCGCTGCGCCACGCCGGTGAGGCGCTGGGACATGGGCGGGCGCTGGTGTTATGCGTGTGAGAGCTGCCAGTTGCCAGCTGGCCCTGGCTAGCGGCGGCCGCCGATGTCGGCCGCACCTGTGTAGCGGAGGCGGGCCGCCGACGGAGGTGCCGAGCACAGCGCCGAGGTGCCAAGCTGCCGGACCGTGATCGACTTCTCTCTGCCTCCAGAGCTGGCCGAGCTGCGCGACCGGACGGCGTCGTTCGTCCGTGAGGTGGTGATCCCCTACGAGGACGATCCCCGCCAGGGTCGTCACGGGCCCAGCGACGAGCTTCGCCTGGAGCTGGTGGGCCTGGCCCGCGAGCATGGCCTGGTGTCGCCCCACCTCGGCAAGGAGTGGGGTGGCCTGGGCCTTGGGCACCGAGGGAAAGCCATCGTCTTCGAGGAGGCCGGCTACTCGGCGCTTGGTCCGATCGCCCTGGCCATCGCTGCTCCCGACGAGGGCAACGGCCACCTCCTCGAGCAGGTGGCTTCGGCCGAGCAGCAGGAGCGCTATCTGCGCCCGCTCTGCGAGGGCCGGGTGCGCTCGATGTTCTGCATGACCGAGCCCGAGGGCGGTGCCGGCTCTGATCCCTCCATGCTGGCCACCGAGGCTCGCGAGGTGAGCGACGGCTGGGTGATCAACGGCAGGAAATGGCTGATCACCGGGGCGGAGGGGGCGGCGTTCGCCATGATCATGGCGCGCACGTTCGACCGCTCCGGATCCGACGTGGGTGCGACGATCTTCCTGTGCGATGCCGACGAGCCCGGCATCGAGCTGGTCGAGGTCCTCGACACCATGGACGCCAATCTGGTGGGCGGGCACTCCGTCGTGGATTTCAAGGACCTGCACGTACGCCCCGACCAGGTGCTCGGCGCGGTGGGTCAGGGCTTCCGCAACGCGCAGGTGCGACTGGCGCCTGCCCGCCTCACGCACTGCATGCGCTGGCTCGGCTCAGCTCGGCGGTGCCACGACGTGGCGGTTGACTACGCCCGCACCCGCCGGGCCTTCGGGAAGACGATCGGCGAGCACGAGGGCGTCGGCTTTCAGCTGGCTGACAACCTGGTCGACATGCACACGAGCCGACTGACGATCTGGCAATGCGCCTGGCTGCTCGACCAGGGCGACGATGCCCGCACAGAGTCGTCGCTGGCCAAGCTGTACTGCTCCGAGGCGCTCGGCCGGGTCGTCGACCGCTGTGTGCAGGTGCTGGGCGGGACCGGCATCACCAGCCGCACGGTGGTGCGGCGCATGTACGAGGACATCCGGGCGTTCCGGCTCTATGACGGCCCCAGCGAGGTGCACCGCTGGTCGTTGGCTCGCAGCGTGTTGAAGGGCTGAGCCGGCACGGTGCAGCCGGCGGGGCTCAGGGGCTCCACGCGCCGACCGGGTCGCAGACACAGGGGGAAGCAGATGACCGTGACGGAGACGACGACCGCGGACGAGGTCCGCGCCGACGCCCGTGCCTGGTTCGAGGCGAACTGGGACCCGACCTTGTCCCTCGGCGACTGGTGGGAGCGCTTGGCCCGCTCGGGGTGGGGGTTTCCCGGCTGGCCGGTCGACTGGTGCGGTCGCGGACTACCGGCGGACCTGGCCCGGGTGGCCATCGGTGTGCGCGTCGAGGTGGGCGCGTACGGTCCGCCCGGCGGCGTGGCCACCACGTTGGCTGCTCCGACGATCCTCACCTACGGCACCGAGCAGCAGAAGCGTCGCTTCCTGCCTGGCATCGCGTCGGGGCGGGACATCTGGTGCCAGCTGTTCTCGGAGCCGGGCGCCGGTTCGGACATGGCAGGGTTGCAGACCCGGGCGGTCCGCGACGGCGACGAGTGGGTCGTCACTGGTCAGAAGGTGTGGAACTCGGGCGCCCAGTACGCCGATATGGCCATTCTCATCGCCCGCACCGATCCGGACGTGCCGAAGCACCGGGGCATCACGTACTTCTTGATCGATATGTGCCAGCCCGGCGTCGACGTCCGCCCGCTGCGGGAGATGACCGGCGAAGCGGCGTTCAACGAGGTGTTCTTGACCGAGGCCCGGGTGCCGGATGCAAACCGCCTCGGCGACCTCAACGACGGCTGGCGGGTGGCGATGACGACCTTGTCGCACGAGCGCGACCCGGGCAATCCCGGGATGAGCCAGGGCGGCGGCAGCTTCCTCGGCCGCCCGGACCTCACGCGCAGCGTGGGTGCTCACCAGCACCGCCAGCAGGAGGCGCGGGACGGGTTCTCGATGGCGGTGGCGGGCGGGATCAGTGGACTGTTGGATTCGCTGGTCGCTCGGTTCGGCGGTGCCGCCGACCCGATGGTCCGCCAGGAGCTGATGCGGATCTACACCCTGCGGATGATCATGAAGTGGTCGGGGCAGCGAGCCAAGGCGGCCGCCCGGGCCGGACAGCAGCCGGGGCCCGAGGTTTCCACCCTCAAGCTGACCGGTTCGCAGCTCGGGCGCATGATCCGCGACCTCGGGCTGCGGGTGGCGGGGCCGTACGGCACGTTGATGGGCGACGAGTCGCCCGGCGGGGGCGTGTTTCAGACCTATTCGCTGTTCACACCCGCCATGTCGATTGCCGGCGGGTCCGATGAGGTGCAGCGAAACATCATCGGCGAACGGGTGCTGGGCCTGCCCAAGGAGCCGGACGACTCGCGCGAGCTGCCCTATCGCCAGCTGCGAGTGGGGACCCAAAGGGGTTAGTCGGAACGCGGCCGAGAAAGGAGTGCACGGTGAACAGACTTGACGGACCCAGGCTTGAAGGAAAGGTGGCCTTCATCACGGGGGCGGGCGCCGGCATCGCTCGGGCCACGGCTCGGCGCTTTGCCGAGGAAGGCGCAGCGGTGGTCATCGCGGAGCTCGACAAGGAGACCGGACGTTCGACCGAGGAGCTGGTGCGTTCGGCCGGCGGGGAGGCCCTCTTCGTCGAGACGGACGTCACCGACGAGGCATCGGTGGCGTCGGCGGTGGAGGCCACCATGGCCAGGTTTGGCCGGCTGAACATCCTGCACAACTGCGCCGGCGGGTCGCTCGTCGAGGACGCGCCGGTCACCGAGGTGGACTGGTCGGTGTGGGACCGCACCATCGACCTGGACCTCAAAGGCACGATGTTGTGCTGCCGTCACGGCATCCCGAAGCTGGTCGAGAGCGGCGGCGGGGCGGTGATCAACATGTCGTCGACCGCCGCCCTGCAGCCCTGGCGGGCCCACGTGTACTCGGCGGCCAAAGGCGCCATCATCTCGCTGACCCGGTCGCTGGCTCGACAGTACGGCCGCCAAGGCGTGCGGGTGAACGCCATCTGCCCGGGTTATGTGCTCACCGAGCGGGTCTTGGCCCGCATGGCCGAGACCGGTGAGGGAGGCGTCGCTCCTGACGGTGCGCCTCGATTGGCCCCCCAGGACCAGGTGCGCAGGCGGTATCCGTTCGCGGTGGGCGGTCCTGAGGACATCGCTGCCATCGCCGCCTTCCTGGCATCCGACGACTCTCGGATGATCACCGGGACCGCGATCGCCGCCGATGGCGGCATGGCGAACCACTGAAGCCGCCCTACTTCGGTGCTCGGCGGGCGCGCGGCCCGGAGAACGCGCTAGAGATGCGCCGTCCCGGGCGTGGGATCGAAGGAGGGAAGGGCCTGTCATGAAGTTCGGCATCATGTTTGCCAACGTCGGCCAATTCGCCAATGCGGAAGGGGCGGCGGCCATCGCCACAGCAGCCGACGAGATGGGGCTCGAGTCGATCTGGTCGGTCGAACACGTGCTCATCCCCCACGGCTATCAGTCGCAGTACCCGTACCACGAGAGCGGGCGCATCCCCTTCGGGGAAGATCCCGACATCACCGATCCGCTGGTTTGGCTCGGCTTCGTGGCTGGCATCACCCGGCAGATCCGTTTGGCCACGGGGATCCTGATCGTGCCGCAGCGCAACCCCGCGGTGCTGGCCAAGGAGTGCGCCACCCTGGACAAACTGTCGGGCGGGCGCTTCGAGTTGGGGATCGGCGTGGGCTGGCTGGCCGAGGAGTTCGAGGCGCTGGGCGTGCCCTTCGCCGATCGTGGCCGGCGGACGGACGAATACGTGGCGGCCATGCAGGCGCTGTGGAGCCAGGAGCACGCGGCCTATTCGGGCAAGTACGTCAACTTCTCAGGGGCGATTTCGCGTCCGCAGCCGGCCGGAGGTGACATTCCGATCATCGTGGGCGGTCACAGCGAGGCGGCGGCCCGTCGAGCAGGCCGCTATGGAACTGGCTTCTTCCCGGCGAAGGGGTCGGATGACGAGCTTCGGCATCTGTTGGAGATCGTGGCCGCGTCGGCCAAGGAGCATGGCCGGGATCCCGATGCGATCGAGCTGACCACGGGTCAGTGGAGCGCGAAGCGCGATTCGCTCGACCGGGTCAGGGAGCTGGAGGACCTCGGGGTTCGTCGGCTGATCGTGGCTCCGCCGACGGGGAACATCGCCAAGATGCGCGAAGCGATGGAGCAGCTGGCGACCAAGATCGAGCCGGTGGCGACTCACTGACTCTGCAGCTGTACCGAGCGATCGCTTGGTCTAGGCGGCGCAGCGGTCTGTAGGGCGCTGACGTGCAAGTTTTGCCCCATACGGGTTTCTCCGGTGGAAAAACGCATCGGGCGCCGCATACCGATAGCCCACCTGAGCTGGTCAAATGCGTTCTCGCGCTCATGGAAATCGACTTGGCCGACCAATTGCTCACCACAGCACGGGTGGCGTGACCAGCAGATTCGCGGGCTGTCGCTCCTACACGTTTCTCCGGTGGAGAAACGCTGCCCGAACCGCTCCGAGCCGCATCGAAAGCAGCGCCCAGCACACCCGGCCGAAGCCTGCCCCGGTCACGAAAGCGATCGAGCCGGGCGACGGCTGTGTTGAGAGACGCGCCCGCAGGCGGCGCCACGGTTCGTCACCGGAGAAACGGGTATGGCTGGCGCGCGGGCGGGACCTCTTATCCGCTGCCCGCTGACGAACGCACAGTGCGGCCGGACGGACGCTGAAAGGGAGTCAGGCGGCGGCGGGCGGAGCCAGCTCCACCGCGCAGGGCAGGATCTTCAGGAAGTTGTCGGCGTAGAAGCGCTGTCGAGTCGACTCCGGCAGATCACCCAGGCTCTCCTCGAAGCGGCCGATCGGGTTCCGGCCGCCCTCGTAATGCGGATAGTCCGACGAGAAGAGGTAGAGGTCGTCAGCCGACTCCCGGATCAGCGCCCCGACGTCCTCGAACGGATACGGGGTGAACGCCAGCTGCTCACGGATCTGCTCCGACGGCTTCCGGCTGAACGCCCGCAGCTCGGGCTCGGACTTGGCCCAAATGGTGGCTGCATGATCCAGCCGCCGCAGCAGTCCGGGCACCCACGTGGCGCCCAGCTCGATCGCTCCGCCACGCAGCCCCGGATGCCGCTCGAGCACGCCATCCAGCACCATCACCGAGAGGAACTCCTCGGCGCTCTGGTGTAGCACCGTCACGTCCTTGGAGCGCACGTTCTCGCCACCGCCGAGCCAGTCACTGGGGATCTCCCGGCCCGTATTCATGTACTCGTCCCGCACCTGAATCCGCTGGCCGCCGACATGCAGCACGAACGGCACCCCGGCCTCGGCCAGGCGGGCCCAGACCGGATCGAGGTCGTTGTGGCCGGGCGAACGGCCGCCGCACGGCTCGGCGGGAATCCAGACGGCGCCGATGCCCAGCTCGAACGCCGCCTCGAGCTCGCGCACCGCCAGCTCGGGATCGGCCAGGGACAGCAGCCCCACCGGCAACAGCCGTGGATCCTCCGCGCAGAACTCCGCCATGGCGCGGTTGTGGGCCCGACAACCGGCGTAGCGGGCTTCCAGGTCGCGCTGCCAGAGGATCGTTCCGGGAGCGAAGGAGGCGAACACCAGCTGGGCGTGGAATCCGAGCAGGTCGAGCGCACGCGTCCGCTCCATCTTGTTGAACGATCCCAGGGCTTCGTAGCCCTTCGCCCCGCCGATCACATTGCGCTCGAGCTCTGCGACGACTTCCGGCGCATGCGAGCCGACCCGGGCGTACTCCTCCAGCCGACGACCCATCTTGCCGCCTGCGCTGAACGACAAGGGCGCTATGCGCTCCCGCATGCCGGGATCCGCGTGGCTGTGCACGAAGTCGGGCAGCTCCATGATGTGGCTGTCGGCATCGAGGAAGGTGCGGCCCTCGGCGTACGGCATGGCAGGGATCCCCCTTTTGCGTGCGGGCGCTTCAACGGCACCCGTCAGGAGGCCCTGTCAGCGCAAGCTTATGGGCGGACCTTACCGGAGCCCGCTCGGGCTCAGCCCCCGGCCAGGTTGGGCACCGCCTCGGCGTACCGGCGGAGCAGCTCGATGTGCTCGTCGACGCTCCGAGGCTGCTGCGGTCCGCTGGCCCTGGATTCGTCGGTGCGTAGCGACAGGTGCGTCACCCCCAGCGAGGCCCACTCCGCCGCCTCGGGCGCCCAGAGCTCCGGCGATGTCCGAGCCGGACTGGTCCAGCTCTCGATGCCGAAATTCG
>JAXDQG010000685.1:0-2704 GCA_034667945.1 Acidimicrobiia bacterium
GCGCAAGGAAGCCGTCGGCGTGCATTTCCGGGTATCGCACGTCAGTGGAATCGTCCGCCATCCCCTTCGACGAACGCAGCAGCCACGGGCTGGTCGCCGACCCGTCGCTCAGGCCTGGTTGAAGCGCTCGACCAGTGGCGCGTATTTGTCGAGGATGCCGAGCACCTTGTCCCGCGGAGCGGGCGGCAGCCCGAGGGCGCCGAGGCTCACGCCGGCTTCGGCCTGCTTCTCGATGTGGTCCGGGTCGGCCTTGATCGAGAACACACCGATCGTCAGTGAGTCGGGGTCGCGTCCGGCCTCCTCGGCAGTCTTGCGCAGCTCGCCGATCTTCTCCCCGATGGGGTAGCGGCCCTCGATGGGCATCCAGCCGTCGGCGTACTCGACCACGTGGCGGAACGTGGTCTCGTTGGGCGCCGCGCCGATGAGGATGGGGGGATGCGGCTGCTGGACCGGCTTCGGCCAGGCCCATGACTCGTCGAAATTGACGTAGTTGCCAGAGAAGCTGGCCTCGTCCTTGGTCCACAGCTCCTTGCAGGCGAGCATCTTCTCCCGCACGATCGCCCGGCGCCGGTTGGTCTGCACGCCGTGGTTCTCCATCTCCTCGAGGTTCCAGCCGTAGCCGATCCCGAAGGTGAATCGCCCGCCGGAGATCATGTCGAGGGAAGCCACTTCCTTGGCCAGCCAGAGCGGGTCGCGCTGGGCCACCAGGGTGATGCCGGTGCCGAGCCGCAACGTGGTCGTGGCGGCCGCCGCGGCCGCCAGAGCGACGAACTGATCGTGGCTGCGCCAGTACTCCTCGGGCAGGGGCGGCGCACCCTCACGGCCACCCCACGGGGTCTTGCGGCTGGTAGGGATGTGCGAGTGCTCGGGGAACCACAGGGAGTCGAAGCCCCGGGCCTCGACCTCTCGGGCCAACTCCACCGGCTGGATCGCCTTGTCGGTCGGGAACATCATGACGCCGAGGCGCATGGCACAACCCCCTGGATCGAACGACTGGAACGGACACCACCGACCAGGCGGCATCACCGGGCGGTGACCTTATCCGGCCTGCCAGGGCCACGCCCCGAGCGGCCTCGCGGCGAGGGTCTCAGCGGCTGAGCGGTGCCGCCTGGGCCGGGTCGAGATACTCCTCGATGCCGACGATCCGGCCGTCCTGGCAACGGACGAACATGCAGGCCGGCAGGACGAAGGGCTCCCCGCTGCGGGTGAGCCCGCGCAGCACGTGCTGCTGCACGATCCCGTCGTGCAACACCTCACGCCGGGTCACCTCGTAGGTCCGGTCGTACAGGTGGCGGACCATCCAGCCCAGCGTGGCGAGGTTCTGCTCGACCGTCTGGGCGACCTGGTCGAAGTTGTGCCATATGCGGGCATCGGGGTGGTACAGGCGCCGAACCTCATCGACGTCGCCCTTCTCGATGGCCGAGAACAGCCGATCGGCGAGCTGAACCGTCTCCTCGGGGGTCATGCCAGGTACTCGGGGTCACGCCAGGTCCTCGGGGTCATGCCAGGCTCCATGGGGTCATGCCAGAAGGTCCTCCACGACGCCGAGCCAATAGTCCGTGCACAGCCCCAGCGATTCGACGTCGATTCGCTCGTCGTTCCCGTGGAAGCGGGAGGCGAACTGCTGGAAGGACATGCCCGGGCTGAACAGGCCGGTGCCATAGGCGACCGTCCCCTTCTGGCGGAAGAAGCGGCTGTCCGTCCCGCCGACGATGAGCTCGGGCAGCAGGTCGGCCGCCGGATACGCGACCTGCGTTCGGCGGCGGAGGATGTCCCACAACGGTGTACGGGTGCTCGAGGCCGACGCCATGTCGTTGAACAGCGGCTCCACCTCGACCTGGCCGGCCAGTTCACCGAGCGCTTCCCGCAGGTAGCCGTTCACCGCGTCGCCGTCCACGCCGGGCAGGGTGCGGATGTCCACGTCGATCTCCACCGTGTCGGGGATGACGTTGGTCTTGACCCCGCCGTGAAGGACGTTGGGCGAGAACGTGGTGTGGGTGCAGGCGTGGAACAGCTTGGCCTGGGACGGCGGCAGCGACGCGAGAGCGTCGTCGAGCCGGTTCGGATCGAGGAGTGCCGCCTTGATGTCGGCAGCGACGTCCGACGCCTCGACCCGGGCCGCCCAGAGCTCGTCGAGGCGAACAGACGGGCGGTACTCCGCCAGGCGCCGGACGATTTCAGCCGCTTTGATCAACGCGTTGTCGGCCCGGAAGGGCATGGAGCCGTGCCCCGGCGTGCCCTTCACCCGCAGACGTCGCCAGGCCACGCCCTTCTCGCCGATGGAGATGCCGACCTTACGGCCACCGTCGTGCGGCCACCCGCCCATCTCAGTCAGCACGTAGTCGCAGGCGATGGCGTCCCAGTGGTGGTCGACCATCCACTTGGCCCCCCAGACACCGCCGGCCTCTTCGTCGGCCACACCGAAGTAGATCAGCGTGCCCCGCGGGCGGAAGCCGGTGCGGGCCAGATGCTTGAACGCCACGGCCTGCGATGCCGTGAGGTTCAGCATGTCGATGGCGCCGCGGCCCCACACCTCGCCGTCGACGATCTCGGCGCCGAACGGATCGCGCTTCCATCCGTCTGGATTGGCGGGCACGACGTCGGTGTGGCCCATCAGCAACAACGCGGGCGCCGTCGGGTCGCTGCCCTCGATGCGCGCCACGAGGTTCTCACGTCCCGGCTGCGCGACGTAGCGCTCGAGGTC
>JAXDQG010000686.1:0-6464 GCA_034667945.1 Acidimicrobiia bacterium
CAAGCTCGACGACGGCGGTGGCGTACGGCAGGTCATCGGCCCACCCCCGATCGTACGCCCGGCGCGTGACGGTCCAGGAGAACAGCGTTCCATCCCCGCTCGAGGGCGCCCACACGTAGGAGCCCGAGCCGCAGGCCGCGCAGTAATACCGCGGCGGGTGCCGGTACACGCCGCAGTCGGCACAGCGCTGCACGTGCAGCGTCCCACTTGCTGCGGCCTCGTAGAACTCGGCGTTGAGCCCATCCGGGCGAGGCACATACTTGCGTCCCGCCGCCGGCCGGGTGTCGGTCATGGCGAGATCCTCCGTCCACCCGCGACGGGGCCACGCGCAGGGACGCCCGCCATCAGGCACCACCTCGAGCCAGAATGGCGATGCTGCCGTCGCCGAGGTCTCCATAACCGGTCACTACGCCGAGCTCGGCACCCTCGACTTGGGCTTGGCCGGCTTCGTGGCGGAGTTGTCGGACAGCCTCCACCACGTGGTTGAAGCCCCAACAGTGTCCCTGGGACAAAAGCCCGCCGTGCGTGTTGAGGGGATAGCGGCCGCCTAGCGAGATGATCGACCCATCGCCTACGAAGTCGGCGGCTCCCCCTGGCTCAGCGAGCCCCAGAGCTTCGAGTTCCACCAGCACGACGTAGGTGAAGCAGTCGTAGATCTCCAAGAAATCCGCGTCGGTGGGCCTGACCCCGGCCATCGCGAACGCCCGCGGGGCCGCGTCGTGGAGGCCGATGCGCAGCGGATCGCGCCGGTTGGTGATGTCATCGGCCGGGTATGGGTGCCCCTCTGCCCCCGCCAGGTATGTGACGGACACGTGAGGCATGTCCCGCGCCCTCTCAGCCGAGCTCATCACTATCGCAGTAGCGCAATCGGTCTCGAGACAGCAGTCGAGCTTGCGCATCGGCTCGGCGAGAATGGGGGACGCGAGGTAGTCCTGCAGCGTAAGCTCGCGGCCTCGCATCAGCGCTCGGTCGTTCAGGTGGGCGTGACGCCGGCAGGTTAGAGCGATGGCAGCGGCAGCCTCCTCCGGCACATGGTGCACCTGCTTGTACCGGTTCAGGTACAGGGCGTAGGACTGGGCGGCTGAGCGCAGTCCGTAGGGTACGAAGAAGTCCGGCAGGATCCCGCTGAAGGACCCCGCGTCGGCACCGCGCCGAGGCTTGCGTACGCCGGGCCGGGGCTGAAGCGCTGAGAACCCGTTCCAGCCCATGGTCACGAGCACATTGCTTGCGATCCCGTTGGTGATGGCCATCGCTGCACTTTGCAAAGAGGCGGTCATGCTGGCGCCGCCCATGTGCACCGTGATCGAGTAGCGCAAGTCGCCAATACCCAGATGAGCGGCGATCTCCTCCGCGGCGGCGAACCCGGGCGGAGGGATGATGCCATCAATGTCAGCCGGGGTGAGGCCCGCGTCGGAAATGGCGGCTCGCGAGGCGTCGAGCATCATCTCGAGGGGCGAAGCTTCTGCGCCTCGCACGTAGTCGGTCTCGCCGATCCCCACGAGTGCGGTGGTACCGACGAACCCGCTCATGTCCTCGCCCTTTGTGGGCCGCGGCCGATGTAGGCCTCGACGACCTGCTCGTCTCGGCTGATTTCAGCCGGGGTGCCTGATGCAATCAGGCGCCCGAAGTTGAGGACGACGACTTGGTCGCACAGGTCGGAAACGAAGCGCATGTCGTGCTCGATGAGCACCTGGGTAATACCCATCTCACGCTGCATCCGCACGATGGCTCGTGCCACGTCTTCCTTCTCCTCGCGATTCATGCCCGAGGTCGGTTCGTCGAGAAGGAGCAAGCGGGGTTCGGTCGACAGGGCGCGACCGATCTCGACGAGCTTCTGCATGCCCCAAGGGAGGCTGGCTACCGGCCGTTTGCGGAGGTCCTCTATCTCGAGGAACTTGATGACTCGCTCGACGGCGAGGCGGTTGCGGGCTTCCTCACGCCGGCCAGGACCCCAGTGCAGGGCGGCGGCGAACACCGTGCTGCTCATGTGGAGGTGCCGGCCGAGCATGATGTTGTCGAGCGTCGTTGCGTCCTGGAACAGCTCGACATTCTGGAATGTGCGCCCGATGCCCCGCCGTGCGACCTTGTAGGGGCGCAGGCCCGTGATCGGCGTCCCCTCGAAAAGGATTCGCCCCGACTCCGGCCGGTAGAAGCCGTTGATGCAGTTGAGCAGACTCGTCTTGCCGGCGCCGTTGGGGCCGACGATGCCGAACACCGATCCGGTGGGTACGACGAAGCTGACCGAGTCCAGAGCCTGGTTGCCGCCGAATGCTAGGCTGACCTGCTCTATCTGCAGCTCGCGTCCTTCCGCAGGTGCGGTCGTGGCCACGGCGGTCACGTCCGCCGCCTCCCGCGTCGAGACCGATTCGTGTCGGCGTAGCTCCGTTCCCCGGACACGTCGCTCGTGCCCAGATAGAAATGGCGCACATCGGCGTGGCCGATAAGCGTCCCCGGCGTCCCGTCCAACACCACTCGCCCCGTCTCCAGCACGTACACGTAATCCGCAATCTCGAGTGCGGCGGCGGCGTTCTGCTCAACCAGCAGCACGCTTGTTCCCCGCTCCTCGTTGATCCTGCGCACGGCCTGGAGGATGCGGGTCACCAGAACCGGAGCGATACCGAGCGACAGCTCGTCGGCAAGCAGCACTGCTGGTTCCAGAAGCAACGCCTTGGCGATGGCCAGCATCTGCCGCTCACCCCCACTGAGGTAGCCGGCCAGCTGTTTGCGGCGCGTGCTGAGAACTGGGAACAGCTCCTCGATGAGGGCACCGGTGGTTTGCGGGTCACCCCGGTCCTTCGGTACCGGTACACAGCGCAGGTTGTCCTCCACGCTGAGGGTAGCGAAGACCTTGTTGCGCTCTGGGATGAGCACCACCCCGCGACGGGCGATCGCGTGCGGCTTTCGGCCAGTGAGTGTGGTGTCGCCGTAGCGAACCGAGCCATCGGTGACGGCGGCACCGTCACCCGGAAGGAAACCGCTGATGGCCCGCAGGGTCGTGGTCTTTCCGGCTCCGTTGGCCCCGAGCACGGCCACGATCCGCCCAGCTGGGACCACTAAAGAGATGTCCTGTACAGCGACCGCCACCCGGTTGTAAGTCACCTCGACCTGAGTCAGCACCAGGTCAGCCGCGCCAGCCAGGCGGCCGCTTGGTACGGGTGCCCGTGGCGTGGATGCAGCGGTCGTGCCGGCGTCAGTTGCCATCGCCCACGACCCCTTCGCGGCTGAACGGCCACAACCTCAGGTAGTTGGTGAACCGGCCCCACAGAGCGTTGAGGCCCCGGGGCTCGATCAGGAAGAACAGCACAATGGCTGCGCCGTATAGTGCAACCTGGATGTCGAAGATGTTGTGGTGCAGCTTCGCCCCTCCGGGAGCCGATTCCGGAATGCGCTTGACGATTTCCTGAACGACGTAGGGCAGTCCGACGACGAAGAAAGCGCCGAGATAGGACCCCAAGACCGAGCCCATCCCGCCGATGATGATCATGGCCACGTATTGAACGGCGAGATCGAAGGTGAACGCGTCGGCATCGACCACTTTGATGTAATAAGCAAACAAGCCGCCTTGAAAGCCGGTGATGGCGGCACTGACAATGAAGGCCAAGATCTTGTACGAGCTGACGTTGATGCCGATGATCTCAGCGGCGATATCGCGGTCGCGCACCGCCATCCACGCCCGCCCGTAGCGGCTGCGGAGCAGGTTCGTCACCACGAACGCGCCACCAGCCGAGCACGGGACGAGCACGTAGTACCACGACGCCGGGGAGGACAGCCGCATACCGAACAGCGATGGCGTCGGCATGATGAAGCCCACTGCACCCGTCTCGGCCACCTGGTAACGGCGCACGAAGTAAATGGCGATGTAGTGCAGCGCCAGCGTGGCGATGAGCAAGTACAGGCCGCGGAGACGCAACGCGGGTACGCCGACGATGGCGCCGACCGCAGCAGCGGTGACCGCCGAGACGGGTACGACCAGCCAGATGGGGAGGCGGTGCTGGGCGCCGAGGAAGCAAGCTGTGAAAGCGCCGATGGCGAGGAACGCCGCCGAGCCGATCGACACCTGGCCGGCCACGCCGATCAGGAGGTTGAGCGCCAGCGCCCCGAGCGAAGCCATGGCTACCAGGTTCAGCACGGTGAGCTGGAAGTTGCTCGCCACGGCGGGAACGCACAAGACCCCGGCCACCAGGACAAGGCTCATGAGCTTGCGGGTGCGGGTGCCGACTACCGCCATGTCGGCCGCGTAGGACCGCTTGAGGTAACCGGCTTGGGCGAGGGCCATCAGCGGACCTCTACGGAGACTGCTCCGAAGCGGACAGGCACACGCATCAAACCCTCCTGATCTCAGGCGTGCCGAACAGCCCGTGGGGACGGACGGCCAACGCCACGAGCAACACCAGGAACGCGGCCATGTCCTTGATGTCGCCACCCCACTGGGTGACCGCTGCTGTCTCGATGAAGGCGACCACCACCGAACCGATCAGCGCACCCCCGATGCTGTCCATGCCGCCGACCAGCGCCGGGGCCAGGCCGCGGAGGCCCAGGGCGGCGATGGAGGGCGCAAGAACGTTGGAATAAGAGAAGCTGATACCGGCCAAGGTCGCGGCTGCGACGGCGACGGCGAAGGCGATCACGAAGATCATGTCGACGTTGATCCCTCGCTGGCTGGCCAACACCGGGTTCTCAGCAGTGGCCCGCATCTGCACGCCCCGTTTGGACAGGCGCATGAACGCCATCACGGCCCCATAGACCACCAGCGTGGTGAGGATGGTCAGTACACCAATGGTGGTGATCACCGCATCACCGGGCAGGTGATAGGTGTGGTTGTCGATTGGCGGCTCGATCAAGCGAGACTGAGCGCCCCAGATGATCGTCATGGCGCTTGTCATCACGATAGAGAGACCGAGGGTCACCATGATGGGCGAGAAGAGAGGCTGGCCGGCCAGGGGTCGGAGCGTCCCTAGATACACAAGTGCGCCGAGCGCAGCGACCAGCAGCAGGGCAATGGGCAGCGCCAGCCAGAACGGCATGCCCAGCTGTACCGACGTCCAGAAGAAGAGGTAGCAGCCGAGCACTACGAACTGTCCGGTTGCGAAATTGAGGATGCCGGTTGCCCGGAAGATGAAGACCCAGCCCAGCGCAACCAGTGCGTACATCGCGGCCAACACCAACGAGCTGACCACTACGTCAGGTAGGACCGCCCAGCTCACCGACTGCTCCGTTCCGCGGCTGGGTTGACGCCGGCCACCGATCGCGCCGTTCTCTCCTCTGACCGGGCTGCCGACAGCATCTCGTCGATCAAACTGCGGTACTTGCGGGTGATCGAGCTTCGCTTCACCGCCCGGGTCGCCGTGACCTCATCGCCGGCGGCGGGATCCAGCGGCTGTGGGAAGAGCCGGTGATCGGCGAGGGAAGGCAGCCCGGCGACCAAGAGAGCCTCATTCACCCGCTCCAATTCGCTGGCGATGAGCTCTCGCACGGGAGCTGCTCCAGCAAGCCCGGCATAACCGGCCACGGTCAAACCCCGCTCTCTCGCCCAACTCGAGCAGGCAAGCGCGTCGAGCTCAACGAGTGCTCCCAACGCGCCGCCCGCTACCTCACATACGACAGCCTCCCGAATGAATGGAGAAGCCCGCACCCGCTCCTCGACATCGCTAGCGGTCAGGGTTCTGCCTCCGACTGTGATGACGTCATTCCGGCGGCCTCGAATGCGCACTCGGCTGGACCCCTCTTCGAGCTCGGCCAAGTCGCCCGTGTGGAACCAGCCGTCGGCGTCGACCCCGTTCGGATCGCCGACATAGCCGCTGAACAGGCTCGGTCCCCTCAAGAGAAGTTCGCCATCAGGACCGAGTCGGGCCTCCATGCCGGCAAGGACGCGAAGAATGCCAGGATCGTCCCCGTCGCGTTGGAGAGCCACTAACCCGGCTGCTTCGGTGACCACGTAGGCCGACCGCAGCTTCAGACCCCAAACGGCCCACTGCGCGGCCACGGCCTCCGGCAGCGCAGCTCCGGCAGTGAGTACCGCACCAACATGTGGGTAGCCAAACTTGTCCAGCACCTGCCGGCAGACAGTCCAGTAGGCCGCCCACGACGCCATGCGACCGAGCGGTGAGATCCGGCCACCCTGCTGTAGCGCCCGCTCGTGACGCCGACGGGCTCGTGTAGCCAGCGCGTAGGCCGCCCGCTGGACGGGACCACCGTGGTCGACGCCTACCTGCACCCGCCCGGCTGCAGCGGTCCACTGTCCGGGAAAGCCGACCAGCAGCGTTGGTTGCGCCTCGACGGTCGCCTCCTGCACCGTCGTCACCTCCTCCGGTAGGTGGTTCACCGATCCGTAGAGAATCGGGACGTAGACGCTCACCTGGCGCTCGGCGATGTAGGCCAACGGCAACCGGGTGACCGTGCGGTCGCTTGTCCCGGGTGCCACATCACCCTCGAAGCACGAGGCCACCGAGAGCACCAGGTTCCGC
>JAXDQG010000687.1:0-2590 GCA_034667945.1 Acidimicrobiia bacterium
GGAGCACTCCACCGCATTGCCTGGGATGTCCCCGAGGCAGTGACGTGGTCCTCCACCCTGGCGCAGCTGATCGGCCGCTGAGCTGGGCGCTCGGCACCGGGCCGCGGCACCGGCAGCTCCGGGTTCCAACCGTCACGAAGGCGCCGCTCGAACCCCCGGGCTAGCGTCGGCGCCCATGGCCGCCGAAACCGACATCCCAGCCGCCCAGATCGAAGCCGACGGCGCTCAGCAGACGGTCGAAGCCCTGCTCAGCGCGGCCGGGCTCAACCCACCGGCCGGAGACGTGGCCTCGCTGGTCCGGGCGTATCCCGGACTGCAGCGACGGATCGAGGGCCTCTACAGGGTTCCCACCGGCGACGACAGTCCCGTCTCGGTGTTCCAGGCGGAGCTGGGACGATGACGGCTGAAGAGCTCCGCTTCGAGTCGGTCCTTGGCCTGGCCGGCGCTCTGCGGGACGGTCGCACCACCTCCGTGGAATTGGTCGAGGCCTACCTGGCCGCGGCCGATCGTCTCGATCCGACCCTGGGCACGTACCTGGCCCGCTTCGACGACTCTGCCCTGAAGGCGGCCGCGGAGGCCGATGCGGAACGGGCCGCGGGCCGGGAGCGTGGTCCGCTCCACGGCATCCCTGTCGGCGTCAAGGACATCCTGGCCACCGACGAGGGACCGACGACCGCGCAGTCGCTGGTGCTCGACCCTTCATGGGGCGAGCAGGGAGACGGGCCCGTCGTGACCCGCTTGCGGGAAGCGGGCGCCATTGTGCTGGGCAAAACGACCACGATGGAGTTCGCCATCGGCTATCCCGATCGGTCAAAGCCCTTCCCAGTGCCCACCAATCCGTGGAACACCGACCACTGGACGGGAGGCTCGTCGTCCGGAACCGGCAACGGCATCGCAGCCGGGCTGTTCCCCACCGGGTTGGGAACCGACACCGGTGGGTCGATCCGCATCCCGGCCGCCTACTGCGGCGTCTCGGGTCACAAGCCGACCTTCGGGCTGGTCCCCAAGTCGGGCTGCGTGCCCTTGGGCTTCAGCTACGACCACATCGGCCCGCTGGCTCGGACAGCCGCCGACTGCGCGGCCGTGCTGGATGTCATCGCCGGGCCCGACCCGTCCGATCCGACGTCCGCCGCGGTGCGAGGTGCGCCGGTCAGCTACCTCGACCGCATCGACGCCGGCGTGAAAGGGCTGCGCGTCGGCGTGGTCCGCTCCGTGACCGCCGACGGGCCCTTCTGCGAACCCGGGGTGAGGGACTGCTTCGACCGGTCCCTCGATGATCTGGCCAAGGCCGGCGCCCGCCTGGAAGAGATCGAGTTCCCCTGGTGGAACGAGCTGCACGACGCCTGCTTCCTCGGCCTGCAAGCCGAGGCCTTCGCCTGGCACCGCTCGACGCTGCAGACCCGCTGGGAGGACTACGGGTATCCGACTCGACTCACCCTGGCCCACGGGGCGCTGATCTCCGGTGCCGACTACGCCCAGTCACAACGGGTGCGGCGCACGGGTCGGCGGGCCGTGGGCGCCCTGTTCGACGAGGTCGACGTGCTGGTCCTCCCGACTGCGGGCAGCGGCGCGCCATCGTTCCGACACGCCTCCGATATCAGCAAGCGGCTGCAGTCGATCTTCACGCCACCGTTCAACGCGCTGGGCTTCCCGGCGCTGTCGGTGCCGATGGGCTTCGACCCCGGCGGACTACCGACCTCGCTGCAGATCGTGGCGCCGCCCTTCGCCGATGCGCTCGCCCTCCGGGTCGGGCACGCCTATCAGCAGGTGACCGACTGGCACAGGCAGGTGCCGCCGCTGGCGCGCTGAGCACGGCAGGCCGGCTGGTCCGGCGCTGCTTGTTCGGCAAGTCACATCCGCTCACCGGCCAACTTCGGGCGCGAGGATGCAGGGATGACCGACGTCGAGATCCACGCAGGCGGTGACCATCCGGACGATCGGCTTCGGCTGGTCGAACCTGCCTGGTTTCCGTGGCTCGACCATCATCGCTACGCGTTTTCGCTCGGCGTCCGCCGCGGGCCCGAAGTGTGGCTCTCCGGCCAGACCGCCTCGGCGTTCGACCCGGCCGAGGGCACGGTGACCAGTGGAGGAGACATGACCCACCAGGCCACGGTGGCGTGGGACAAGGTGCTCGCCGTGCTGAGCGGTGCCGGGCTGGGTCCGTCACACGTCACGCGGGTGGTCGAGTACGTCACCGCCGAAGGCCTGGCCCGTTATCCCTTGGCCGTCGGCGTCCGCGAGGCCCGGCTCGGCGGCTACCAGCCCGCGGTGGCCACCGTGCCCGTCGAGCACCTGGTCAGGCCCGATGCCTGGCTCGAGGTCGAGGTGTCAGCTCACGACCAGCCGGATGCTTTCGCGCTGGTGCACCTCCCGACGCTGACCGGGCAGGGCGCCACCCTGGCCGAGCAGCTCGAATCGATCTTCCGCAAGGCCGCGGAGCTGCTCGAGCCCTACGGCCTCGGGCTGTCCGACGTGGTCAAGACGGTCGACTACACGACGCCGGCGACGCGTCGCGAATACCGGGCGAGTGGGGCCGTGCGGCGGGCGTACCTGGGACCTGACTTCCCCACGGCCACCGGGGTGCTGGTCG
>JAXDQG010000688.1:0-7317 GCA_034667945.1 Acidimicrobiia bacterium
GTCCAGCGAGTAGATCGGCGGAACGTCCATGGTCTTCGCCAACTCGCGCTGCCAGCGCGCCGTGAGCGGGTTGCGGTCGTGCGTACCCATGACCGCGAAGTAATTGGCACCCGCTCGCAACGCCTGCCTGACCGCGGCCGCGTGACCGGGCAGGTCGTGCAGCAGATACAGCACTTCGTGGCTGAAGGCGACGTCGAAATCGGTCCAGCCCTCGGGGAGCGACTCGGCGACCACGTACTCGATCGGGCGCTCAGCACAGAGCTGTTTCGCCCGGTCCACTGCACCTGCGGCCGGGTCGTAGCCGCAGCCGCTCTTGATCGGGAAGCGGTCGGCCACCAAGCGCAGGAACCCGCCCTGGTTGCAGCCGATGTCAAGCACGGTCAGCCCCGCCAGGTCCAGTGCAGCCGTCCGGAGCATGGCGTCCCAAATGAAGCCGTGGTCGTCCTGCATCTCGCGGTCTCGCTCGGCGCCTCGCCAGTGAACACTCATGGCGCCAGTACACACGGCGTCGACGTGGCGCGTCTCGGACTCCGCTGGGTCGGTTGCCACGACGTCGCCTGGGACTACGTGGGTGCGGGAGGCGTGGTCGCGTGGCAGGCAGCACCCTGGAGGACGTCGTCTCGAACGCCGCGCCGCGCACCATGTGCTCGGTCGCCGCGGCAACGCACTCGAAGAGCGCCCGAAAGTTGGTGGACAAATGAGCATTACCGGATGGGAACCCGTTCTCGCGCTGCCGGTATCGCCCGAGCGAGACCACATCCGTGGACCGGTCGATGCCCCGGTTACCCTCCTGGAATACGGTGATTACGAGTGCCCGTACTGCGGTGCCGCTCATCCGGTCGTCGAGGCTGTCCGTGAACGCATGGGCGACGACCTACGGTTCGTGTATCGCCATTTCCCGCTGAGCACGGTGCATCCCCACGCCTGGGCCGCCGCCGAAGCCGGGGAGGCCGCTGGCGCACAGCGCCGCTTCTGGCAGATGCACGATCTGCTCTTCGATGACCAGCGCCACCTGGCCATTCCCGATCTGCTGGCCCGCGCCGCCTCGCTCGGCCTCGATGTCGACCGTTTCGAAGCCGAGTTGATGGGGCGGGTGCATGCCGACAAGGTGCAGGAAGACTTCCTGAGCGGCGTACGCAGCGGAGTGCCGGGCACGCCGACGTTCTTCATCAACGGCGCCCGCTTCGACGGCGTGCCCGATTTCGCCTCGCTGCTCTCAGCGGTGCAGGTGCCGCTCGCCCGCCGGGCTTGATTCGCTCCGTGAGGGTATCCACGCGGGCATTCCCCCGGGCGCCGGTGAGCGCCGTTGGCGTCAGGACGTGATCCGGTAGACCGCTTGTGCGGTGCCCCGGAACAGCGCATGCCGCTCGGCTGGGGAGTAGCTCTGGCTGACCTTCTTGAAGGCATTCCACAGCACGACGTAGCTGCAGGACTCTCCGTCGACAGGGAAATTCGACTCGAACATGCAGCGGGATGGGCCGAAGAGGTCGATGCACCAGCGCAGCTCGTCGCCCCAGGCGGCAAGGAGCTCGTCGGATGTCGGCGGCTTGGCGTGGGTCTCCCAGCCGAGGCCGTAGCGGGTCATGCCGATGCCGCCTACCTTCAACGTGACGTTGGGCAGCGCGGCCAGCTGTTGCATCGGAGGGCGCCACGCGGCCAGCACTTCCGTCCGTCGGCCGGCGTAGGGCCCGACGCCCAGGGGCGCGCCGAGGTGGTTGACCACGATGGTGACGTCGGGGTGGGCCTCCGCCAGCCTCACCACGGCGGGGAGCTGTGGATGGTACTGCCACGCCTCGAAGCTGAGGTCCAGTCGTCCGAGCACGTCGAGGCCGGCACGGAAGGAGCGCAGGTCGTAAAGATCGGCTGGCGGGTCGGTGTGCGAGTTGGGCACCTCGGGGGAGGCGTCCCAGCCGGCCGCGTGCCGAATGCCGCGGAACCGGCCGCCGGCGGCTTCGATGTGGGCGTCGAGCACCTCTTCTACCCGTTCGCCCAGCGTAAGGTCGGCGAAGCTGACGATGGCGGCGATGCGTGCCCCGGGGGTTCGCTCGCTCTCGACCGCTCGCTCCGCCACGAACTCGGTCTCGCCAACCGGACGGAGGTGCTCGGGGCCGCTTTGGCGATACTGCGATGCACAGTCGATGAACACGGTCTTCGTGACCCGGTGCCCGCTGGCGGTGTCGGCGCGCAGATCAACGAGGTCATAGCGGGGCCAGTTGCGGGTGGGCTGCGGCCAGAGGTGGTGATGGGGGTCGTAGATCTCGAGTTCAGGCTCGAGCGCCTCTTCGCCGGTGAGACCCAACCAGGAGCGATTCATCACGCGGGACCCTAGCCACCGGGGTGGGCGGCCTGTGGGCGGCCTGTTGGGGATCGGGCCGGTCTCAACGGTCGCTGATCCCCATCGAGTCGTCGCCACCCTTGTGCCGGCGACTGAGGCGCTGCCACCAGGAGCCCCGCTTCTGGTTCCGGTCGAGGTCTTCGATGACCTCGGGGGCCGCGGCGTTGACGATGTCTTCGGCTTCGTCCAGCACGCCCACGATGTCCTCGCTCGGTGCGTCCGGCTCTTCCTCTACCGGAGGGAGAGCGAGCGAGCCGGCCTCGAAGCCCGAATCGATGAGCAGGCGCTCGTAGCGCGGGCAGTTCTCGGGGCAACGCCAGGGTGCCTCGGGAGCGAGGTCCAGCGTGCAGAAGCGCGCTACTTCGCCATCGCTGTAACTGCGGGTCTGGAAATGACAGCAGTCCTCCCGCATGGGCACCGTCTGATCATGCCACCTGGTCAGCGTCAATGAAACGGCGCGATAGACGTCTCATCGGTGACTTCATTGGCGCATTACGTCACACGTTCAAGAAATTTTGCTGATGCCCCTTGGTGCCTCCTTTCCTGCCTTGTATGCATCGATTCGACGTCGATTCGACGAACGACTCGCCGAATTCGACGGCCGCCAACATGGGTCGAAAACTGCAATGAGTGGGCGAGCGACCGCACTGTGGCGGCATTGCCCACAGGGAGCGTCCTCGCCTCGCGAGACACCCGCGGAATCGACCCCTCGCCCGTCGATACGATGCGCCCCCATGAGCGGTCACGGTCACGACCACCCCGACCAGCCCCTCGACCCGCCCCGCGTCGAGGAAGTGTCGGACTCGGTTTACGCCTACATCCAGCCCGACGGCACCTGGTACATCAACAACGCCGGGTTCCTGGTCGCCGATGACGGCATCATCACCATCGACACCTGTGCCACTGAACGTCGCACCCGCGCCTTCCTCGACGCCGCCCGCAACATCACCCAGGCACCCGTGCGCACCCTCGTCAACACGCACTTCCACGGGGACCACACGCACGGCAACTACCTGACCTGGCCAGCCACCATCGTCGCCCACGACAACTGTCGACCGGCCATGCTGGCCGCCGGCATCTCACACAACGAAGCCATCTTCGGAACCCACGAGTGGGGGGACCTCCGGCTGGCGCCCCCCACGCTCACGTTCCCCGATCACGTCACGCTGTACAGCGGAGACCTCCCCGTCGAGCTGCAGTACATCGGCATGGCCGCCCACACCACTGGCGATGTGGTGGCTTGGCTGCCGGAACGGAGCGTGCTGTTCGCCGGGGATCTGGTGTTCAACGGCGGTACCCCGTTCGTGGTCATGGGCTCGGTATCGGGAGCGCTGGCCACGCTGGATCGGCTGCGGTCTTTCGGAGCGCAGACGGTTGTTCCGGGGCATGGGCCCGTGTGCGGTCCCGAGATCTGGGACAGCCTCGAGCGGTATTACCGCTTCGTCCAGAAGGCGGCCGAGGATGCGGTGAGATCCGGGGTGTCAGCGCTGGACGCCGGCCGGCAGCTCGATTTGGGCGAATTCGGCGGTCTCACTGACAAAGAGCGCATCGTCGGCAACCTCCACCGAGCGATGTATGAGCTCGGGGGGGGCGAGCCAGGTGGTCCGATGGACGTCAGGGCCGCCATCCTGGACATGGTCGCCTACAACGGCGGCAAGCCTCTCCGCTGCGTGGTCTGACGGCGGCGCCCCCCGGCCCCTCAGCGCCCCTTGAACGGCCCCGCCGGACGCTTCTCTACGAACGCTCGCGCCGCCTCCTGGAAGTCTTCGGTCAGATAGAGCTTGAGGGGCGCGCTCATCATCGTGAGCTCCCGTCCCATCTCGCCCAGGTACCAGCGACGGGCTCGCACGGTGGCCCGCACGCTCAACGGTGGGTTCTTGGCGACCTCACGCGCCAACTCATAGGCGACTTCGAGATGCTGGCCGGCTGGTGCCAGGCGGTTGATGATCCCGTGCTGGAACGCCTCCTCGGCCGTGAAGAAGCGACCGGTCATGGCCATTTCATCGCCGAAGGCTCCGGCCCCGCGGAACTGCATGAGGCCCCAATACTTCGCTCCGCCCAATCCACGAGAAGTCTCCGTTATCTGAAATTGGGTGCCTTCGGCCGCCACGATCAGATCGCTTTCCAGTGTGATACCGGTCGCCAAACCCATCACATAGCCGTGCACGGCGGCGATGACCGGCTTCCAGTTGACCGCATTGATCAGGAGGTCGCCGGCGTTGGCGCCGTGCCCTTGCGGTCCGCCCAGACGCTCGAACTCTTCACGCGAGCGCAGCTGCCGCTGCTGCACGTCAGCCCCCGTCGAGAACGCTCTGCCATTGCCGCACAACACGGCGACTTGCGCATCCGGATCGGTATCAAAACGACGCAGCGCCTCGCCGAGTGCGATCACCAGGTCGTCGTTGAAGGCATTCAGCTTGTGGGGCCGATTGAGGCGCAGCGTGACGATGTTCTCGTCTCGCTCGTACTGCACCAACTCCTGTACGTCGTCGGGCGGCACGTCGGTCATCGCGGAAGCATCGGACTTCGCGGAAACATCGGACTTCGCGGAAACATCGGACATCTCTTCTCAGCTTCGGTTCGGCTCGCCGCCCAGCGCGCCGCACGATCGCAGCTGGGCAACCCGCTCCGGTGAGTAGCCCAGCACCTCCAACAGCACCTGGTGGGTGTGCTCGCCGAGGGCCGGGACATGGTGCGGATCGGCGGGCGTGCGCAGCAGGTCTATGCGGGTGCGCTCGATGCGCCGATCGGGCTGGCCGCTGTGCGGCACCGTCACCACGTGCTCGGCGTGTACCAGTTGTGGATCTTCCTCGGGGCTCGTGTGCACCACCGCGTGAGCGGGGACCCCGACCGCCTGCAGCTGCCGTTCCGCCTCGCTCGGGGGACGCTTCGACGTCCAGGCGGCAATGGCGTCATCGATCTCCGCCCGACGGGCTCGGCGCCCTTCCCCGGTCGCCAAAGAGGGATCGGCGGCCCAGGCCGGCTGGCCGATCAGGCCGCACAACGCGTGCCAGTCGTCGTTGTCGCGAACGGCGACGGCGACCCACTCGTCCTCGCCGGCTGCGGGGAAGACGCCGTGGGGAAACAGCTCGAGGTCGTCGTTGCCCATGCGGTCCCAGCGGATGCCGTTGAGCTGATGGTCGACGATCGCCGGGGTCATGTAATGAAGGGACGCCTCGATCTGCGACTGATCGAGATACGCGCCTTGGCCGGTGCGGCGACGGTGATCGATCGCCGCCAAGAGCGCGGCCACGCTGATGCGCGGCGAGCAGGCATCGGTGTAGGCGCCGTAGGGGCCGACAGGCGGCAGGTCCGGCCAACCGGTCGGCTGCACCATGCCGCCGATGGCCGCGCCCATCGTCCCATAGCCCGCCATCACCGAATACGGCCCGTTCTGTCCGAACAGGCACGAGCTCAACATGATCAGGTCCGGCTTGATCTTGCGCAGCGTCTGATGATCGAGTCCCCAGGCCTTCATGGCCTTCGGCGAGAACGACTCGGTCACCGCATCGGCCCAGCGAACCAGGTCGTAGATCACCTCGCGAGCTTCGCGACTGTTCGGGTCGAGCGTGACGCTCAGTTTGCCGGCGTTGATGCTGCCGAACGCCACCGAGCGCTCCCGTCCCGGCTTGCCGTCGTAGTTGGGCGCCAGCAAGCGGACGGTGTCGATGCGGGCGGCGTTCTCGATGCGCACCACCGTGGCCCCGTATTGCGCCAGCACGCCGGTGGAGGTCGGTCCGGCCATCACCCACATGAAGTCCAGCACCTTCAGGCCTTCCAGCGGTCCACCCGCTGAGGTGGTGCGTGTGGCCGGGCCTGAGGCCTGCGCAGGTGCCGGGGCTGCGGCCGGGCCTGGGGCCTGGGCCGCCGACGCTGCGACCTGGTCGAACGACTGTGTCTGCACCGCCACCGGTCGACGCGGCCGACTCTGCAGCTCAAGCAGCACGTCATCGGTGTCCTGCCCAACGGCCGGCGTGGCAGCTGGGTTCTGCCGCTGCTGTGGCGCACCCAGCACGAGATGGGCCGGCAGGCGAACTTTCTGCCCGTCCGCCACTTCGGCGTCGCTCCAGTAGTTGCGCTCGGCCAGCTGCGGGCTGGTGAGGATGTCGTCCATCGTGGCCACGGGCACGAGCAGCAGGCGCCGGTCGAGGGCAGCCGCCAGCAGGTCACCCTTGGTGCGGTCGGCGATGAACGCGCTGATGGATCCGACCAGCCGTTGCAGGTCGGCGTTGGTGGAGGCGCCGGTCCGCACGGCCCGGACATGGGCGATCCAGTCCCGATCGACGAGGTCTGGGTCGATGGCGTCCTCTTCTCGCATCCAGCTCAACAGGCGGTCGAGGAAGGCCTTGTTCACCGGGTCGATGGCCACCGTCAGTGAGACGAAGCCGTCGGCGGCTTCCCACACGAAGGGGAACGTCACTCCCTGGACCTGGAAGCCGCTGCCGTCGCGACGAAGCCGGCGCTGGCCCACGACCTCGTTCTGGAGCGTGAAGAACGCCGTGAGGTTCTTGGCCCGCTGGGCCGACACCTCCACCCGCTGACCTCGGCCCGAGCGTTGCGCCTCGGCCAGCGCGATCAGCGCTCCGCCGGCCGCTTCGGCCCCGGCGTGCGCCCATGCGGTGATGGCCGCTGTCCGCAGCGGCGCCCGCTCCTTGTGACCGCAGATGTCCATGGCGCCCGACGCGGCCTGGACGATCAGGTCGGTGGCCGCGTAGGCCGCCTTGGGACCGCTCGAACCGAATGCCGTGATCGACACCATGACCAGGGCGGGGTTGACCGCCGAGAGCTGTTCGTAGCCGAGTCCGCGGCGCTCCCACGTGCCCGGGTCCGCCGACTCGATCAGCGCATCGCTGCCCTCGACCAACTCGAAGAAGTGGGCTCGATCGGCTTCGTCGTCGAGGTCGAGCGCCACGCTTCGGCTGCCCCGACCATAAGCCAACCAGGTGCTCGAACGTGGCCTCTGGCCCGGCACCTCGACGTGG
>JAXDQG010000689.1:0-4656 GCA_034667945.1 Acidimicrobiia bacterium
AGGCGAGGTAGCTCTGGCCGAGGCGCTTGAAGAACGGGTTCTTGGTCCACGCCTCATCGGCGAAGCGCTTGTCACCCGGCTCGGGCCCCAGCTTGGAGGAGCCCAGGGCGACCTTGGTCAGCTCGGCCGACAGCCGCGCCGAGCGACGCGCCAACCTCGGAGGCTGGACGACGAGCGCCTGGGCGAGTCTGGCGGCGGCCGCCGCGGCGTGCGTCTCGTCGATGTACGCCATTGGCGTCGCCCCGGCGAAAGCTTCGATGGCCGCTTCGACCAGGTCGGTTCCGTCGGAGGCGAGCGGGTCATCCGTGACCGCTCGGGCTTGCGCCGACGTGGTCGTGTGGGCAGTCGTCGTCATCATTCCCCCTGACTCTTCTGTCCTACAGATGGCAAGACAGCAAGAGATCGTCTGCGCCGATGGTAGGTACCACCCGTACCTATCGTCAATGGTGATGCCGAAGAAGACGTTTATGCACTGTATGCATAGACGCCTCGGGATTCCGGCGGCCGTGGCGGCTGTCCGGGTGACTGATACCCCGTCAGCGGCCGTGCCTCAGCCTGCCACCGTGGGAATCGGGCGCACCATGAACTGGCGGGCATCCACGTCGAGTCCCCATTCGGCCTCGTCGTCGCGCAGGCCCTTGAGCCCTGGGCCGAGCTGGTCCAAGGGGATGACTTCGAAACCCCAACGGGCGTACATCGGGCCGTTCCAGGGCACATCTCGAAACGTCGAAAGCGTGACCGCCGCCAGATCGTGCTCGCGTCCCCACTGCTCGACCTGGTCGACGAGGCGCCGCCCGAGACCTTGGTTGCCGTGATTCTCCAGGACGGACAGCTGCTGAAGATGGGCCCCGCCGTCGACTTCCACGGCCAATGCGAAGCCAACGGGACGATCCAGCTCGTCGACGACGACCCACGCCCGATCACCGCGCTGGAAGGCCTGGAACGTCGCGATGTCCGGAGGATCGTCGTCCGCTATCGAGTCCATGCCGATCCGGCGGAAGCGCTGACCCGAATCCCACTCGACGTCCTGCAGGAGCGTCAACTCGTCGGATCGAGCCAGTCGCACACCAGGCAGCAGGGTTTCCATCCGGTCCAGCCTGACAGCGGACGGCGCTCCGGGGCACGCAGTTTTTGGGTGGTCATCCTTGGCGGCGGGCCGATTTGAGGGCAACCTGTTGCCCGGTCCGAGAGGACGCGCAGCGATGGCGCGGCGCCCGGTGGTCGCCCACCTGCGGTTGGACGAAACGGAGACGTGGAGATGGCGAACGATCGGGGGCTGTTGCCCAAGGCGAAGCGGTCAGAGATCAGCGAGCAACTGCAACGCCGGCTCGAGCGCTGGTACAGCAACGCCTACCAGGACGACAATCTCTTCCTCACCATGGCGCGTCGACCGGGCGTGCTCGACGCCACCTGGGGTTTCATCAAATACATCTACGGCGGTGGGTCGTCGGTCGAGCCCGAGCTGTTCGAGCTTCTGCGCATACGGCTCGCCTGGAACAACCACTGCGTCCATTGAAGCCTCGCTCGCTCGTCCACGGCCGTGAGCCGTGGCGCAACCGAGGACATGGTCGACAAGGTGCGCTTCTACGAGTTGTCCGACCTGCCCGATCGAACGAAGGTGGCCATCCGGCTGGCCGACGCCATTGCCAACGATCCCGACTCGGTGGACGAGGCCTTCCACGCCGAGCTGCGCCAGCACTTCACCGACGACCAGATCCTCGATATGGGGATGTGCATCGCCTTTGTATCGGGCTGGCAACGCTTCATCGAGGCCTTCAAGATCGTGCCCGATCGCTGGGCCGACGGCGACCGGCTGCCGTGGTTGCACGAGGGGGCGGGGGAGCAGGAGTAGCTAGCACAGCTACTCGGCGCCTGCTCTCAGGGTCGCGCGGTGGCTCACCAGAGCGTGGACTGATCGGCTCGGGCCATCGTCGGCTGGTCATGGTGGGGCAGTGCTTCCACCGTCGGAACCCGGGCGGCCACGGCGGCATGGAAGACCCTGGCCAGCTCGGGGGAGACCTCGTTGTCGGGCGTGTGCACGAAGAAATAAGGCTCGCGGCCATCGATGAGCCAGCGGGCCACCGTCTCCACCCAGCGGGCCCAGAAGGGCGGGTTCGCTTCGGCACGGGTCTGGCCGATGAAGCGGACCACCGGATGGCGGGAGGTGGCCACCGCCCGCACCGGCAGACGGGGCTTGGCGCGGAAGGCGGCCAGCTCCTCCCGGGTCTCCGCGGGTCCCGCGAAGAGGGCGCGGCTGTCGAGCAGGACGCGATCGGCGTCGTGGCGGTGCAGGAGGTCGTTGAGCGCCCGTTCGCAGTCCGCACCGTCGCTGAAGTCGGGGTGGCGGACTTCGACCGCGCTGTGTCGGTCGCTGGGCAGCTGGGCGAGGAAGGCGTCGAGGATGTCCAGCTGGTCGGGGCCGAACGAGGCCGGCAGTTGGACGAAGAGCGCCCCAACCCGAGCGCCGAGGGGCTCGAACCGACGCCACAGCTCGCGCATCTCCTCCTCGGCATCGCGCAGCCGCAACTCGTGGGTCAGCCGGCGCGGGAGCTTGAAGAGGAACCGGAAATCGGGCGGGGCCAGCTCGGCCCAACGAGCCACCGTGCGGGCCTCGGGCAGGGCGTAGAACGTCGTGTTGCCCTCGACCGAGTTGCAGACGCGAGCGTAGGCAGCGAGCTCGTCGCCGGGGCGGGTGTCGCTCGGGAAGTAGCGGCCGACCCAGGGGCGGTATGCCCACATCGGGCAGCCGACTCGCAGCACGGACACGCCACATCTTGACCCACCCGCAGCGGCCGGCGGCGCATGACCGGTATCGCCCGGGTGGCGCGGGGAATCTCTCAAAGCGCAGGTCACATCGGCCATAAGCTGTCCGTGCTTTCGCGGTCATCCAGAACAACGCGGCGTCATGTTCCGTTTCTCACTCATCTCCGGATGGTTTCCACCCCTCGTGGTCAGTGCCGCGCTGGGAGCGCTCGGCCGGGCGGTCACGTATCGCTGGCCAGGATGGTGCAAGCGGGTGGGCGTCTCCGCTGGGGTCACCGCGGTGGCCGTCGGCGTGGCCGCCAGCTACGTGACGGCTACGCATGCGCTCGAGTTCAGCTGGCCGCCGTCGTTCTACCTGTGGATCGGGTTGGCCTTGTTCACCGCAGGTCTCGCGCTGCTCGGCTGGCGGCACGCTGCGGCGCGGCGGCGCCTGAGCTTGGGGGTTGCGACTGCGCTGACCTCGGCAATGGCGCTGACGCTGATCAACTCCCATTACGGCTACTACCCCAGCTCCGAATCGTTGGCGGGCGAAACCGCCCTGCACCACGCCAGCGAGGCCGACCTGGCGCGGCTCAGTGCCGGGGTCGATGCCATGGGTGGCGGTGCCGGCCAACTGCGCTTCGGACGCACCGTGTCGGTCGACATCCCGGCCACCAACTCACATTTCCGGCACCGGCGCTCGCTGGTGTACCTGCCGCCCGCGTGGTTCACCTTGCCGCATCCGCAGCTGCCGGTGATCGTGCTGCTGGCGGGTACCCCGGGGCTCACATCGGACTGGACTCGCGCCGCGTTCGCCGACCGAACGGCGGACAGCTACGCGGCGGCCCATGGCGGGCGGGCGCCGATCCTGGTTCTGGCCGACCACAACGGGTCGAACCTGGGCGACAGCGAATGCGTCGACGGTCCGCGTGGCGCTGCCGAGTCGTATCTCTCCATCGACGTGCCTAGCTTCGTGACGGAGCACTTCCAAACGGCTACGGGCGGGACGCACTGGGCTGTGGCCGGGTTGTCCGAGGGTGGAACCTGCGCGGTCATGCTGTCGTTGCGCCATCCCGACGTGTTCGGCACCTTCGGTGACTTCTCCGGCGACCTCGCACCCAACATGGGCGGCCCAGGCCGGACAGCCCGGCTGCTCTATGGCGGTGACACGTCGCAGATCGCCCGACACGACCCGCTCCAGTTGCTTGCCAGCCGGCCCGCTCCGGCGGTGGCGGGCTGGTTCGAGGTGGGCGAGGAGGACCATCGTCCCCGCCGGTGTACGGAACGGCTGGCTCGGGCCGCGGTTGCGGCGGGGCTCGACGTGCAGTTGATGGTGAGGCATGGTCGGCACAGTTTCCCGTTCTGGGGGGCGTCATTCCGGCATTCATTGCCATGGCTGGCGCAGCACGTGGGGCTGGACGGGGCCGGGCCGGCGGGTGGTGGCGGTGGTATCGGCGCTGCCGGAGCGTCGAAGGCCCAACCGACTTAATTGTGTTATGGGTCGGGGCTTCAAAATACTTTTTTGATGCACATCGGGTAGAGCTCCTTTTGGATTATCGGTCGGCGATTCGATGTCGATTCGACGGAACACAGCGGCGAATTCGACGCACCGGAGCCGGAAGATTCGCTGGGCCGGGCCGGGCGGCCGCCACTCAGTGAGCAGTAAGCGCCACGTCGCGCGGTCACTCGTCGCAGTCGCCGACTGCACCAAGGATTTGACCGCGCCTTCACCAGCTCACGGCCGAGACCGCAGAGACCATCCGTACGCTGACTTCCAGCTATGTGTGCTGCTGATCCGTCGCGCCAGGCCAGAGCCGCCAGTATCGGGGCGGGGCCCGCTCAGGACGGGTCGCCACGCACCGGGTCGGAGACGCAGTCCAGCGATCTGGCGCCGCCTCCCCCCGAGGCTCGGCC
>JAXDQG010000690.1:0-7462 GCA_034667945.1 Acidimicrobiia bacterium
CCTACCGCGGAGATGGTCAAGGACTACTTGCGCGACAAACGGGTCCTCTTGCTCCTCGACAATCTCGAGCACCTACCCGACGCGACGCCGTTCATCACGGATCTCCTGGACGAAGCCAGGCATGTCAAGGTGCTCGCGACCTCTCGAGCGCCTCTTCACCTCTCGAGCGAGCATGAACTTGCGGTCGCGCCACTGGCACTTCCAGCGACGGATGATCGCGACGACCCAGAAACGCTGTTCCGCTTCGACGCGATCGCGCTTTTTGTCGAGCGCGCTCAGGCTGCGCGACCCGACTTCGCGCTCACCCGCGAGAACGCTGCCCCAGTCCGCCAGATCTGCGTGAAGCTCGACGGTCTGCCACTCGCGCTGGAACTGGCCGCGGCGCGTCTGCGCGTGCTCTCGCCGCAAGATTTGCATGATCGGCTGGACCGGCGACTGCGGCTCCTCACGCGCGGAGCTCAGGATCTACCCGATCGCCAGCGCACGATGCGCGCAACTCTCAACTGGAGCTACGACCTTCTCGGTACCGACGAGCGATCGCTGCTCGCGCGCCTGTCAGTGTTCGCGGGCGCATGCACGATCGAAGCGGCCGAAGCGATTCTCGATCCCGATGACGAATTCACGTTCGAGATTGTCGACGGATTGACCTCACTCTCCGAAAAGAGCTTGCTGAAGCCGGTCGCAGGCGCCAAGCCTCGCCTCGCGATGCTCCAGACCATCCGGGAGTACGCTCTCGAACGCCTTGAGGAGGGTGACGATGCCGAGCGCATGCGCCTCCGGCACGCGGAATTCTTCGTCGCGCAGGCGGAGAAGGCCCAACCGCAGCTTCGAGGTCCCGAGCAGGAGACGTGGTTCCGATCACTGCTGGCAGAGCAGGACAACTTCCGCGCCGCGCTTGACTGGGCAGTGGCGCGACGGGAGAGCGTCATCGCCTTGCGTCTGGCGACCGCGCTCGAGATCTTCTGGCGCCGACGAGGTCAGTACGAGGAGGGTGCGCGTTGGTTTGCCAGCCTCCTTGCGCTCGAGCCACCACCACCACTCCCGGGAGTTCGAGCGCGCGGGCTCGCGGCCGGAGCCCACCTGGCCGCGCTCGTCGGAAACGTCGCTGTCGCCGACCAACGTTACGGAGAGAGCATCCGCGTCCTGCGCGAGCTCGGCGACGAGGCCGGGCTGGCCGAGGCGCTGCGGGGTTTCGCCGAGCTCGCTGCGGAGCGGGGGCAGACTCGGCAAGCGCGGGCGGCGGCCCAGGAGTCGCTGGAACTGTTCACGGCGCTGAACGACCGAGGAGCGATGGCGGGGCGGTTGCGGTTCCTGGCCGAGCTGGCGCTCGAGCGTCGTGCCGTCGGCTCGGCACGCGACCTCCTGGGCCGCGCCGTCGCCCTGGCTCGTGAGGCGGGCGACGGGCGAAACGTCGCGCGTATTACGCATTCGCTCGCCGACCTCGAGTTGAGTGACGGTAATCTCGAGCAAGCGGAGGACCTCTTCCGATTCGCACTCAAGTCGTCACGCAACATGCCGTACCAGGCAGTCGCCGCGCATTGCATCCTCGGCCTGGCGACCGTTGCCGGCGCTCGTGGAGAGGCCGAGAAAGCTGGGCGGTTATGGAGCGCAGGCGAGCGGCTGGCGGATCGCCTTGGGATGCGCGTCGACCGCAGTTCCCAGGCCCTTTACGACCATGTGTTAGGCGGACTCGACACGCACGCGGAGAAGCAGTTCGCGTCGGCTCGCAACGCCGCGGCGGCGCTGACGATCGACGAGGCAATGGCGGCCATTGACGTGTAGCACAACAACGCTTCGAAATCGTCGACGCCCAGTCCGGTGCTGTTCTCATATCATTTCGGCGGATCGGCGGCCCCAGCCAGTCCGCTCGCCGGCGCCGTAGCTGTCGGAGGCTCGTCCAACGGCGATCCAGACGCCCGTCACCATCGCCGTGCCGGCCGGTGCGAGCTGCAGCACGCTCTCCTCGACCTGAATCCCCATGAAGCTGGTGAAGCTCGGCACCAAGAACGGGTCTGCCCATCCCCGGAATACCAGGCCCAGATCGTCTCACTGGCCCACATGATCGATGTCGAACGTCCACTACCCGCTGATATACGCGCGCGCGAGAACGCCGCGCGAGCGGACGTCGAGCGCGTCCTCCAAGCGCCGGTATCAGACGGTCGCTATAGCAGGCGCGGTCGTGAGTATCCGAACCATCGGTGCATCGAATGGCGCTTCGGGCGCATCCCAGCGCGAGGACCTTCACTTCCTGTTGGCGCGACCTAGTGCCCGCTCGGGAGCGAGGACGTCGAGTGCCTCACTACACCGGATCCGCCCATATCGACGGTTATCGCTCCTATCGGGAAGGCCCGGACTGTCACCGAATGCGCGGACATATCGACGTGCGGCAGCGGCCCAATGTGGCCAGGGCGGCCATCGACCGGGTCGTCAGGTGGCGGAGGGCCGGCGGCGTCCGAGCAGGAGAGGGCGTCAAGCGAGGCCATTGACGCTCGGGAGCCGAGCCGATCACACGTCGATTTCGAGACCGACATCGCGACCGACCCCATGATGTGGCCATGCCAGGGTTGCATCGATGGAAACCTCGCTCAGTCGCTCTCGGTGATGGTGACCGAGTTGATGACGACGTCCGTGCGAGGCCGGTCGCCCGGACCGGTGTCCACCGACTCCATCTGGGACAGCACCTCCAGTCCCTTCACGACCTTCCCGAACAAGGAGTACTGAGGCGGCAGCCCCACCCCGGACTGACCGCTCACCAGGAAGAACTGGCTACCGTTCGTATTCGGCCCGGCATTGGCCATGGCGACGGACCCGACCTCAGACCGACCGGGCTTCGGCAACTCATCCTCGAACTTGTATCCCGGACCTCCGCGGCCCGTGCCCGTGGGGTCACCCCCCTGGCACATGAACCCTTTGATGATGCGGTGGAAGATGATCCCGTCGTAGTAGTGGTACCGCGCCAGGAAAACGAAGTTGTTCACTGTCTTCGGCGCGTTCACCGGATCGAGCGCGATGGTCAGGTTGCCCAACGATGTCGACACCTCGGCCGTGTAGCGCTTGGCCGGGTCGATGCACATCGGCGGCGGCTCGGGGAACTCGGCTCGGCGGGGGGACGAGCCGTCGACGGCGGGGCACTCGATGGGCATGCGATCGCCTTTCTGCTGGCGGACGGGCCACGACATCCAGCCAGAAGCCATGGCTGGCGAAAAGGCCGCGACTCTCGGGGCGGTCGACCCTAGCGGCTACAGCCTGAAGGCGCTGACCCGTCACGCACAGCGGTGAACCGCGACTCGTGACCGCCGCCAAGAAGCACGATCATCGCCACGGAGCGCGGCCATTACTAGGCTGCGCTTCAGCAGCCGTCCATCCGGGCTCCGCCGGAAGGGCGTCGGCGTGGGTGATGCTCGCCGGTCAGCCGGCCCCCCCGGGCCGATGGCTCCCAAGCCTCCCACCTGGTCGAGAGGAGCGTCGTGCAGGTCGCGGTGGTGTCGACCGGGGGCCTCGAAGGGTGGTCGCGCGCCGTCTGTCAGGCACTCGCCGTTCGTGCGCAGGGGCACCAGCCTCACGACCTCTTCGACGTCGTCGACCTTCGCGACCAACCGCCGTCAGACGCAAAGCTCATCGCCCGACAATCGGACCTCTTCGTCATGCTGATGGGCGGAGACGCCATGCAGCTCGGCCGCGCTGAGGAGCTGTATCGCAATGCTGTCGGCGCCGAGCACGTAACCGTCGTCGTCATCATCATCGAGCCGGTCGACGACGAACTGGCCCCGACAGTTGCCCACCTCGAGGCCGAGCATCCCTCCACGCGCGTTCCCGCTGGCCTACCTCCAGAGCAAGCCGTGCCCAGGCTCGCCGAGCTCGTCCGCGCCAGCGCCGCCAAGCGCGCCTGCTTCCTCTGGCAGGGCACCGGCGATGCGAACGACGGCGGCGGGCCAGGCAGGGGAGGCGCAACCAGCCCAGCAGGCGCCAGGGCCCACGCCGCAAACCGCTCCGCGGCGGCCGCCCCCGCCACCGCCCGCTCCGCTGGGGCCGCCGTCGCCGACCACCCTCCAGCCAACGCGCCCGGCGCCCCCCCCACCCGAACGCAAGCGCAATCCCAACCAGCGCAATCCCAACCCCTGAGCGTGGGCGTTCCCCAGCGTCGGCCACGCCCTCGCCGGGCAGTTGAGCCGGACCCGGGCGACCGCCACGACCGAGCTGACGCCGACGACCAGTGGAATGAGGCAACCGGTGCCTGGCACGCGGCCCTCTGGGAGTCCATGGCTCACCACCTCCGGCAAACCCTCGCCCTGCGAGCTCTCGACGCCGAGGCCAGTCTCTGGATGGCACGTCTTCTCGCAGCGTCGCAGCGTCGGACGGCGACCCGAGAGGCAATCAAGCTTGCTGACAGCGCAGCCCGGGTCGCGGAGGGTATGTCGCTGTGGCCCGGCGAACAGGACAGCTCCCCTCAGCATCCCGAGTGGGCGGCCGCCGCTTGGTTGTGGGTCGCAAAGCTCGCCCGCTCGGCCGACCCAACCTTCGCCAGCACCGCGGCCGAACGAGCAGCCACGCTGGCACCGACTCGGGCCGAACCCTGGGTCGAACAGACCGTCCAGCACCTGCTCGCCCAACAGTCCGACCCCTGCCTGCATGCAGCCCTGCAGGCCTACCGTCGTCACGAATGGTCACTGGTCGTCCTGCAGGAAGATCCCGATCTCCGTGAGATGCAGGCACAGGTCCAGGCGGTCTTCGCGGCGGTGGGCGCCAACATGGCCCGCCGCGTCGCCTCCCTCATGACGCTCGTCGACGACGACGTACGGCCGGCGTTCGGCTCCCGCGACCAGCTCTCGGCCGCCGAGCTGGGCCGGTTGCCCCTGCCCGTCCTGGCCATGGAGGGTCGGGGCCTCGGGCAGCTCATCCTTCGAGCTCTGTCGCTGGAAGCCGCCGAACTGGCGGCCGACGGTCGACGCTTGGCCGCCGAGGCCCTCGCCCGGGTCGGGGGCGGACTGGTGCCAGCCCCCGTTCCCGGACGAATCGGCCGCGAGGTGTTCACCAAGGGCGCCGTGGCCGTCACCTTGCTCGTGCTCTGCGGCGTGGGACTGGCTTGGGTGTTCGCCTCGGTCGTCTGGGCGATGCTGGGTTTGGGCCTCGGTGCCTTGGCCATGTTCGTGACGCTGCGCGTGGCCGCCGAATCGACCATGGCCGACGCCGCCGCGGCTGGCCGCCAGCAGGTCGCCTGGAGCGACCAGACCGACCAGCTTCGGGCCCGTATCGAAGCGTTCGAAGCGGCAACGCTGGACTGGCCCCGGGTGCTGACGACGACGTCGCCGGAACGAGCAAAGGTCGGTGACCTCCTGGTTCTCTCGGCGACTACCGTCCCCGACAAGGTGGCGGTGGACCCAGAGCTGCTTCCTCCGGACCTGCGGCTGGGCAGTGAGCCGATCGGATCCCAGCTGCGGCTCTATCGGGTCGTCCACGAAACCGCCGAGCACATCCTGGCCGCCCGTTGGGCTGCCTATTTCCCGTCGCCGCCGGCGGCGTGAGCATCCCCACCCATGTCAAGCGGAACCGGGCTCTCGATTTCCACCCGCTGACCTCTCGTCGGATGGGGGAAGGCCAGGCGGCGGGCGTGGAGCAGCGTGCGAGCGGCGCGATGGCCGCCATACAGGTCGTCGCCCACGATCGGAAGCCCGCTTTCAGAGAGGTGTACCCGGACCTGGTGTGTGCGACCGGTCTTCGGAGTGGCCTCGATCAGCCACTGATCTCTACCGATCCGCTCCCGCGTGCGGAACTCCGTGACGGCCAGATCCCCGCCAGCTCGGACGGACCCATAGCGAGCGGTCTTGCCCGAGCGTCCCACTCGGCCGAGATGGTTGCGGACCGTCCAGTTCCCGGCAGGCGCACGCCGACAGCAATGGAGGACGACCCAGGCGCGATCAGCGAACGGTCGACGGTCACCACCGCCAAGTACGTCTTCTCGATGCGCCGCTCGGCGAAGAGCGCCCCAATCTGCGCGTTCACGGAACGATCCTTGGTGAACAGCACCACCCCTGAGGTATCCCGATCGAGTCGGTGATGGATGCCCAGGTAGGGCAGATCCCGAGCGGCTTCGTCGGGAGGACGAGCCCCCCGGGCCAGGAGCAATGCTTGGGCAGCGCGGTGAAGATCAGGCCGGCTGCGGTCAACGGTTGCATGCGTCGGAATCCCAGCCGGCTTGTCCAACGCCACCAGCCACTCGTCCTCGTAGAGCACGTCCGCGTCGGTCAGCTGGATCGGCCGGTGGGGCTGCGGTAGGCGATCGACATCCGCGGCCACCGAGAGGCGGTCGCCCGATCGCACGGCGCGTGCCGGCTGGCGCACCACCCGACCGTTGAGGCGCACGACGCCCGCGAGCACCAGCCGTCGAATCGTGGCTCGTGACGGTTCACTGCCGGTGGCGCCGGCGATCAGCGCCCGGACCTGGTCATCGAGTCGCTCGCCCACGGCAGGTTGCACGACTCCTTCCAAGGATCGCATGCTTCCACATCCTCGGCCGTCCCAGACACGCGTACGCACTACGTTGGGGCGATGGCGCACGACGTCCCTGGTGAAGGGCGCTCCTCGGCCCTCGACGAGCTGCCCGTCGTCATCATGCGCGGGGGCACGTCGAAGGGGGTCTTCTGTCGCCTCGAGGAGCTCCCTCCTGATGGCCCCGTGCGGGACCGCTTCCTCCTCTCGCTGATGGGCAGCCCGGATGCCATGCAGCTGGACGGCCTGGGCGGCACCCACTCCTCGACGTCGAAGGTCATGGCGGTCGGGCCCGGTCGAGAGCCGGGCATAGACGTGGAGTACCTGTTCGCGCAGGTCGGCGTGGAACGGCCGATGGTCGACTACGCCGGCAACTGCGGAAACCTCACTGCCGCGGTCGGGCCTTACGCGGTGGACGAAGGCCTCGTCGCCGTCGAGGACGTCACGACCCGCCAGCTCAACCTGCTCAACCTCAACACCGGGGTGCGCGTTCGCGCCTGCGTTCCCATTGTGGATGGGCGTTCCGCCTGGGAGGGCGATTGCGTGATCGATGGCGTGCCGGGCAGCGGTGCGCCCATCGTCACCGCATACCTGGATCCGGCCGGATCGGTCACCGGCAAGTTGTTCCCCACCGGGTCGCCGACGACCTTCATCGATGGCTTCCAAATCTCGCTCATCGACGTGGCGACGCCGTATGCCTTCCTGCGGGCGGCCGATGTGGGCCTGGTCGGTGACGAATCCCCTGACGTCCTCAACGCGGACGCCGGGCTTCTGGCTCGGCTCGAGCGTCTCCGCTCTGCGTGTGGCGATGCCATCGGCGTGGCCAGCGCCGCGGTGCCCCGACTCGTGCTGGTGTCCACGCCATCGTGGGCACCTGCTCCCTCGTCGGCATCTGCTCCCTCGTCGACATCTGCTGCCTCGTCGACATCTGCTGCCTCGTCGACACCCGCCGACCGACCCACGGCCCACATCCGCG
>JAXDQG010000691.1:0-7373 GCA_034667945.1 Acidimicrobiia bacterium
TCCCGCACGTTGGTGGTGTGGTGCTTCGACTGGCCGGTCAGAGCCTGGGGCATCCCGCCCGACGAGCCGGCGGCTGTGCTCGAGGCCAACCGGGTGACGGCCAGCTCCCCAGCTGCCCGTGACGCCGGGGTCGGGTTGGGACTGCGTCGGCGGGAAGCACAAGCCCGCTGCCCAGAGCTGACGGTGCTCAAGCGCGATCCGGCCCGTGAAGCCCGGGCCTTCGAACCGGTGGTGGCGACCGTGCAGCGGTTCGCACCCGTGGTCGAGGTCGACCGGCCCGGCGTCTGTGCGCTGGCCACCCGGGGCCCATCCCGTTACTTCGGTGGGGACGCCTCGCTGGCCGATTCGGTCGGTCGAGCGGTCGAGGAAGCCCTTGGAGGGCCTGGGTTCAGCCGGGTCGGGTTGGCCGACGGCTACTTCGCCGCTTCCTGGGCCGCCCGTTGGTGGGACAATCCGCCATCGACCCCGAGCGACCCCGTAGCACCGGTCGTCGTGGCCCCCGCTGCCACCCGGGGGTTCCTCGCCCCCCTGCCGCTCGACTGCCTCGAAGCTCCCGAGCTGGTCGAGGTGTTGTGGCAGCTGGGGCTGCGCACGCTGGGCAACTTCGCCGCCCTGCCCGAGGCCGACGTGCTGGCTCGTTTCGGCACCGATGCCGCCGGGCGTCATCGCCTGGCCCGAGGGGTCGAAGATCGCCTGCTCGACACCCGGACACCAACGGCCGACTTGGCGGTCAGCATCGAGCTCGATCCTCCGGTCGAACGGGTCGACCAAGCCGCTTTCGCCGCCAAGTCACTGGCCGACCAGCTCCACGACCGGCTCACCGGAAGGGGAGAGGCCTGCACCCGGCTGGCTATTGAGGCCGAGACCGAACACGGCGAGGTCCTCTTGCGCCTGTGGCGACACGAAGGCGTGCTGTCTCCGGCGGCGATGGCAGACCGTGTGCGCTGGCAGCTCGAGGGCTGGTTGGCCAGCCCTGCTGCTTTGAAGCCCAGCGGCGGGCTGTCGCGCCTGACCCTCGCGCCCGACGACGTCGTGGCCGCCAGGGGCCGTCAACTGGGGTTTTGGGGAGGTGAGACCCAGGCGGCCGAACGGGCGGCCCGGTCGGCTTCCCGTGTTGCCGGCCTGCTCGGTTCGGAGTGTGTGACCATCCCCCAACGTCGAGGTGGTCGCGGGCCGGCCGAACTGTTCGACCTGCTACCGGTGGCCGCGGTCGACCTCACCGAACAGCCGGCCCTGGCCCCGCTCCGGGCACCCTGGCCGGGCCGGCTGCCGGTGGTCCCGGCCACGGTGATGCCCGAGCGGGTCCCCCTCCAGGTCGAGGGGGCCGAGGGCGAGGCGGTGACGGTCAGCGGTCGAGGGCAGGTCAACGTGGCTCCTGCGCTGGTCGACGGCGTACAGGTCGTTGCCTGGGCGGGTCCGTGGCCTCTGGAAGAGCGCTGGTGGGACCCAGCGGGCGGTCGCCGACAGGCACGTTTCCAGGTCGTGTTGGCCGATGGCACCGCCCATCTGCTGGTCGTGGAAGGAGGTGCCTGGTGGCGGACGGGCATCTACGACTGAGCGGACGCGGCGAGGGCCGGGATCCGACCCGGCCCTCTCACCTACTGCTCAGCTCACCGGCCACGGCTGCGGGCGGGTGGTCGGCCCGCACCTCAGGCCAGGGAGCGGTCCAGCGTCTCGACCGACGGAGCGAAGTAGAACGAGCCCGACGCCGGATTCGAGAAGTCGACCAGACGGTCACGTACGCCGCCGTTCACCGCGTACATGGCGGCCAGACGCTCACGGAAGGGGGCCTGCTCCTTGCAGAAGGCCATGAAGTACAGGCCGACCGTGCCGTCGTGGAGGGCATAGGGCGTCGACCGACGGGTGATCTCGTTGCGCTTCGGCTTGCTGGCATCGGCGATCTGACCCTCGCGCAGCTCGACGTGCGAGAGGTGCGAGAAGTCGGGCTGAGGGTCGAGACGGGCCGAATCCGGCTTGGTTCGGCCGAAGACCTTCTCCTGCTCCGAAATGGGCATGTCGAGGAAGGCGCTCAGGTCGTGCACCCAGCGCTGGGCCAGCACGAAGCTGCCGCCGGCGCCCGGCTTACCTTCAGCCACGATGGCGGCGGCGCGCTCGGCCTCTTCCCCCTGGGGGTTGCCGGTGCCGTCGATGAAGCCGGTCATGTCCAACGAGGCGCCATAGATGAACGTGAGGGTCTCGCGGGCGACGTTCATGTGGCCCTTCAGCGCGGTGCGGGCCATGTACTGGGCGTGCCAGATCTTGCCCTTGTCGTCGTGGCTGAGCCAGAGGAGCAGCTCCTCCTGGGTGCCCTTGGCCTGCCGGCCCGAGCCGTCACCGGCCTCGATGGTGGTGAAGGGCTGGAAGTCCTCGGGCACGTCGTCGGTGAGGTCGGGGAGGAGACCAGGGCCAAAGCACAGCGTGAGGTTGATGCCCTCGTTGTCGCAGTGGGAGCGCAGGTCGCCGAGGACCTTCTTGATGTGGTTGAGGTCTGCTCCCTCGACACGGCTCAGGTGGACGTACCACTGGTTCTTCCCCATCGTGTTGAAGATGGCGGGCTGAGCTGTCGGCATCGACGCCTCCTAGGACGGCTATTGATCATTTGTCACTGCTTTCGACTGCGGGCGCATATTGGCACTCGGAGCCAGACCTTGTGGAGGCGAGCACGTCGCCGCGCTCCGCGGAGCGGCGTTATGGGGCGTGGGCCAGTGGCCCTAGTGCCCGGATGGGATCCGATCGGTACCAAGGTTTTCGGTAGGGGCCGGCTGTGCAGAAGCTCGCCATACCGGGCAATGGGCGTCGGTGCCGACTCGCCAAGGCACCGACGCCCGGCCATCCGGGGTGCGACAGGGCCGGTGCAACTGTGTCCTGCGCCACACCGGTCGGCTCTTGACCTCGAACACGTGTTCGATAAACTGCCCGCTATGGGTTGGCGCAATCCTCCGATGCCGTGGAAGGAGGTCGAACGTCGCCTGTCCGATGGGCGGGTGCCCGGCCCGCCCGGTGCCGAGGGGTTCCCCGGGGCCGATGGGGGTGACAGCCCGGCCTGGTCCCGTCGGCGCCTGCCTTATCAGCCCGCTGCGCTCGACCCCGCGCCCGCAACCATCCCCTACGCCGAGCTGCACTGCCACTCCAACTTCAGCTTCCTCGACGGGGCCTCTCACCCCGAAGAGCTGGTCGAAGAAGCCGTCCGTCTAGGGCTCGACGGTTTGGCGCTCACCGACCACAACGGCTTCTACGGCGTGGTCCGCTTCGCCGAGGCGGCCCGGGCCCACGGCCTTCCCACCGTGTTCGGCGCCGAGTTGACGCTCGGAGCCACCTCCCCCCGGGCCGGGGCAGACGGTGTTGCCGACCCAGGCGGCCAACATCTGCTGGTCCTGGCACGCGCACCTCGGGGCTATGCCCGTCTGGCCAAGGCCATCAGCCAGGCGCAGATGGCCGGTCGCAAGGCCCAACCCCGCCTGTCACTTGCCGAGCTGGCCACCCTTGGCGGGGTGGGCACCACCGGTGAAGATCAGTGGCTCATCCTCACCGGGTGCCGCAAGGGCGCAGTACCCGCCGCCCTGGTCGACGAGGGGCCAGCGGCCGCAGCTGCCCGGCTGGACGAGCTGACTGCCCTGTTCGGTCGTGCCAATGTCGCCGTTGAGCTCTGGGACCATGGTGACCCGCTCGATTCCGCCCGCAACGACGCCCTGGCGAAGCTGGCCCTCCGCGAAGGTGTAGAGCTGGTGGCTACCAACAACGTGCACTACGCCTCACCCGCCCGTCGGCCGCTCGCCACCGCACTCGCAGCTGTACGGGCCCGGCGATCGCTCGACGATCTGGACGGTTGGTTGCCCGGGGGAGGGGGAGCACATCTGCGCTCGGGGGCCGAGCAAGGCCGTCGCTTCGCCCGCTATCCCGGCGTGGTCGAACGCGCTGCCGAGCTGGCCCGTCAATGCGCGTTCGATCTGCAGCTCGTCGCTCCGCAGCTCCCGGCCTTTCCTGTGCCGGCTGGGCACACCGAGATGTCCTGGCTACGCGAACTCACCGAGCAGGGTGCCGTCTCGTTCTACGGCCCCCGTGGCAGTGGTGACCGGGCCGTTGCGGTCTACAAGCAGATAGATCATGAGTTGGCGCTCATCGAGACCCTGGGGTTCCCCGGCTACTTCCTCACCGTCTGGGACATCGTCGAGTTCTGCCGCAAGGCCGACATCTACTGCCAGGGCCGCGGGTCGGCCGCCAACTCGGTGGTCTGTTACGTGCTGGGCATCACCAAGGTCGATGCTTTCGAACTGAAGCTCCTGTTCGAGCGGTTCCTCTCGCCGGAGCGCGACGGCCCACCCGACATCGACCTCGACATCGAGTCCGATCGGCGTGAAGAGGTCATCCAGTACGTCTACAGCCGGTACGGGCGCGAGAACACCGCCCAGGTGGCCAACGTGATCACGTATCGGGCCAAGTCCGCCGTCCGAGACATGGCCAAGGCATTCGGCTTCGCCCCAGGTCAGCAAGACGCCTGGTCCAAGCAGGTCGACCGATGGGGACGGGTGGCGGTCACCGCGGCTCAGGCCGACAACGACATCCCTCCCCAGGTGCTCCGCATGGCCGGCGAGGTCGAGAACTTCCCCCGGCACCTCGGCATTCACTCGGGCGGGATGGTCATCTGCGACCGGCCCGTGGTCGAGGTGTGCCCCACCGAGTGGGCCCGCATGGAGAACCGTTCGGTCCTGCAGTGGGACAAGGACGATTGCGCAGCCGCCGGGCTCGTCAAGTTCGACCTGCTGGGCCTGGGCATGCTGTCGGTGCTGCACTACGCGGTCGACCTCATTCGCGAGCACCACGGTTGCGAGGTCGATCTGGCCCGGCTCGATCAGGAGCCGGAGGTCTACGAGATGCTGTGCCAGGCCGACTCCATCGGGGTGTTCCAGGTCGAGAGCCGCGCCCAGATGGCCACACTGCCCCGCTTGCGCCCCCGGACGTTCTACGACCTGGTCGTCGAGGTGGCGCTGATCCGCCCGGGGCCCATCCAGGGCGGCTCGGTGCACCCGTTTATCCGGCGGCGCAACGGGCTCGAAGAGCCGTCGTACTTGCATCCCCTGCTCGTGAAGTCACTCGAGAAGACCCTGGGTGTGCCTCTGTTCCAAGAGCAGTTGATGCAGATGGCCATCGACGTGGCCGGCTTCACCCCCGCCGAGTCGGACCAGCTGCGCCAGGCCATGGGCTCGAAGCGCAGTCGTGAGCGGATGGAGCAGCTCCACGCCCGTTTCCTGGAGGGTGCGGCCGCCCGAGACGTCACCACCGCCATCGCCGAGCAGATCTGGGAGAAGTTGGCCGCCTTTGCCAACTACGGGTTCCCCGAGAGCCACTCGGTCAGCTTCGCCTACCTGGTGTACGCCTCGGCCTGGATCAAGCTGCACTACCCCGGGGCCTTCTGCGCCGCCCTGCTGAACGCTCAGCCCATGGGCTTCTACAGCCCTCACACGCTGGTGCAAGACGCTCGGCGCCACGGCGTGACCGTGCACGGACCCGATGTGAACCTCTCGACCAAGACCGCTGTGCTCGAGCCCTGTCCCGGGTCACATCGCGACGTGGCGGTGCGTCTCGGCATCTCCTATGTCCGCTCGGTCGGCGACGAGCTGGCCGGACGGATCGCCGAGTGCCGCCCCTACCGAGACATGGAAGATGTGCGGCGTCGGAGCGGCGCCGGACTCACGGCGCTCGAGGCGCTGGCCACCGCCGGGGCGTTCGACTCGCTCGGCGTGCAGCGAAGGGAGGCCCTGTGGACGGCGGGTGCGGTGGCCCAGTCCGGTGCCGACCGGCTGGCAGGCATCGTTACCGGCCAACAGGCCCCCGAGCTTCCCGTGATGTCCCAGCAAGAGCTGGCGTTGGCCGATCTGTGGTCGACAGGCGTGGCTGCTGACGGTCACCCCACCAAGTTCGCCCGGGCCAGGCTCGACCGCCTCGGGGTGACCACGGCGGCGAACCTGCGCCAAATCGAAGATCGAGCGAAGGTGCGAGTGGCCGGAGTCGTCACCCACCGCCAGCGGCCGGCCACCGCCCAAGGCATCACGTTCCTGAACCTCGAGGATGAAACCGGCCTCATCAACGTGGTGGTGCACAAAGGCTGCTGGGCCCGTTATCGGCGGGTCGCCCGGGAGGCTCCGGCCATGTTGGTCAAGGGCTGGCTCGAGCGGGGCGACGGCGGCGTGATGAATGTGGTGGCCGAGCGGCTCGAGCATTTCCCCCTTCAGGTGGCCGGCGTGCGCTCGAGGGACTTCCGATGACCCAACACTGCTCCCGCGGCTGCGCCGGACCAGTACGGTCCGGCCCATGACGTCCTCGAACACGGTGCTGTACGAGATCGACAACGGCGTAGCGACGGTGACGCTCAATCGGCCCGAGCGTCTGAATGCCTGGAATGCGCAACTGGCCCGCGAGCTCAGCGAAGCCTTGGCCGCCGCAGACGGCGACCGTTCGGTGCGGGCCATCGTGCTGACCGGCGCGGGGCGGGCGTTCTGCGCCGGCGCAGATCTCGAGCAGGGTGGCGACACGTTCGACAGCGGCCGCAACGAAGCCCGGCGGCCGGAGAACAGCACGCCACTCCGCCTGCCCCACGAGCTGCGCAAGCCCGTGGTGGCGGCCATCAATGGGGCTGCCGTCGGGGTCGGCATCACCTTCCCCCTACTGGCCGACGTTCGCATCGTGGCCGAAGACGCCAAGATCAGCTTCGCCTTCGTGCGGCGCGGCATGATCCCAGAGCTGGCATCCCACGCCATCCTTCCCCGTGTGCTCGGTCTCTCCAACGCGGCCGATCTGCTCATGTCGGGCCGCATGATCACCGGCCGGGAGGCCGCCGCCATGGGCCTTGCCTCGGCGGCAGTCCCTGCGGCGGAGGTTCTGCCGTTGGCCACCGAACGGGCACGCGAATTCGTCTCGGCCGCTCCGGTGTCGGTCGCCATCACCAAGCGTCTGATCTGGCAGAACCTCATGGCCGACATCGGCGCCACCACCAAACGGGAGAACCAGTTGTTCACCTGGGCAGGCCAGCAGGCCGACGCCCGAGAGGGCATCGAATCGTTCCTTCAGCGTCGAGCTCCGGATTGGAAGCTCGATCCACAACACGACTTCCCGGTGTGGCCCGCCGACTGACACGCAGACGCCCCGCGATTGCCGGCGCCCGAAGGCCGTTGCCCATTTCGGCGTCGGGCACCGGGCGATAGCCTCGCAACAGACATGGACAAACGTCGCAGCCTCCGCGTCATGCTTACCGAGGCAAAGGACATGTCGGAGCTGATGGTCGATCTCGCCTATGCGGCGCTCTACTTCGGCGATCCGGACATGGCTGAAGAGGTTGGCGGCCTCGAGGAGCGCATGGACGAGCTTGTGCACGACAT
>JAXDQG010000692.1:0-4057 GCA_034667945.1 Acidimicrobiia bacterium
CCCGTGATTCAGTCCGGCGGGCACGTGCACCGCCAGCTCGGCCTCCTGCCCCAGCGCAGCCAGGATGGCGATCACCGCCAGGCTCCGATCCCGACGCGACAGCTCGGGACGCGACCAGATCTCACCGAAGGCCCAGCGGAACGCGAGCGTGCCCACATCGCCGAGGAGGCCCTGCATGTTGGCCAGGTCCTGGGCCGGATCGGCGGCCGCCCGGCCGGCGGTCAGCGTGCGGCGGACATCCGCCGCGTCCTTGTCCCGCTCCGCGTCGGACTTCCGCTCCGCCGCGGTGCGGCCCTCGATCCGCTCGACGCCCGTGGCGCGGCACAGCGCCTTGTCCACGTGCCGGCTGGCCGCCATGGCGGCAGGGAAGCCGGCATAGGCGGCCACGTGCAGCAGGATCTCCTCGATCTCGGTCGGAGTCAGCCCGTGGTTCAGCCCGACCCCGACGTGCGCCTCGAGCTCCTCGTCCCGGGCCTGCGCGGACAACACCGAGATGACCAGCACGGACCGGTCTCGCCGGGACAACTCCGGACGAGCCCAGAGATTGCCCACCGCATCGAAGGCAAAGCTGCCCAAGGCCCCCAGCCGCCGCTCCATCGACTTGGCGATGCGCTCCGGCTCGACACCCGGTGCAAACCTGGTGAAGACCTCCGCCGCGCGGGCGTGGCGCTCTTCGTAGGACAGCTGCTCGGTCATGGTCGGTCCCCCTGGCCCCGGAACCCCGGAGTGGCTTCGATCTGCGGCCCAGACCGTAGCCGGGCAGAATGCGGATCAGTTCGGCGACCGGCCACCGGAGCACGCCGCAGCCGGGTCGCCCGCAGATCCCAGTAGCCCGCAGATCCCAGTAAATCGACGCACCGGAAATGAACGCAGCAGGGAGCGCAGCAATGGACTTCGGAATCCACCTACCGCACGTGGGACGTGGGGCAAGTCGGGACGCACTGCTACGCATGGCTCGATCGGCCGACCAGCTCGGCATGCACTCCGGTTGGGTCAGCGACCATGTCGCCTGGCCGGCGAACATCGAGTCCAAGTATCCCTACACCGAGGACGGCCACTTCCCGCCGGGCACCGATATGCCCTGGCTCGATCCGATCGGCACCATGTTCTTCGTGGCCGCCGTCACCGAGCGGCTCAAGCTGGGCGCCACCGTGCTGATCCTGGGCTACCGGCCACCGATGCTCACCGCCAAGGCGATCTCGTCGCTCGATGTGATGTCGGAAGGACGGGCCATTCTCGGCGTGGGCGTCGGCTGGATGCGTGAGGAGTTCGAGGTCCTCGGCATGCCGTGGGACCACCGCGGCGCCCGGGCCGACGAGCAGCTCGAGCTGTTCCAGGCCATGTTCACCCAGGACTCGCCCTCGTATCAGGGTCGCTACTACCAGGTGCCGACGGTGGGCTTCTCACCCAAGCCGCTCGGCAAGGTGCCGGTCTGGGTTGGCGGCGACACCGAGCCCGCCTTCAAGCGCACCGTCAAGTACGGAGATGCGTTCCACGCCGCTTTCCAGAAGCAATCGGAGGTGGCGGACGCCTGGAAGCGCATCGGCGAGCTGTGCGACGCGGCCGGTCGCAGTCGCGACGACATCACGCTGTCGATCCGGCTGTATCTCGACGCCACCGGGACCATGGAGCCGGCCAAGTCGATTGCCGGGTCGGCCGAGGAGATGGCCGACACCATCGGCAGCTGGTCCGACATCGGCGTGAGTCACATCCTGGCAGACCCGGTGGCTCGGGGTGGGGTCGACGGCCGCATCGCCGCCATGGAGAAGTTCATGTCCGACGTCGCTCCGCGGGTGGGCTGACCAGGCAACAGACGGCAACCAGGAGGGCGCATGGCCACGGTTCAGACCGCCAAGGGTCCGGTGGACACCAGCTCGTTGGGGCGGGTGCTGATGCACGAGCACGTGTTCGTGATCTCCACCGAGATCCAGTTGAACTATCCGCAGGAGTGGGGTGACGAGCAGCTGAGGGTCGCTGACGCGGTCCAGCGGCTGACCGAGCTGAAGGCGGCGGGCATCGACACCATCCTCGATCCGACCGCCATCGGGCTGGGCCGCTATATCCCGCGCATCGCCGAGGTGGCCCGCCAGATAGAGCTCAACATCATCGTGGCCACGGGCCTCTATACGTTCGACCAGGTGCCGCACTACTTCCGGCGGCGCACCCCAGGCAGTGGTCCCGGCGGCACCGACCCGATGGTCGAGATGTTCGTGCGGGACATCACCGAGGGCGTTGCTGATACCGGGATCAAGGCGGGCGTGTTGAAGTGCGCCACCGACGCGCCGGGCATGACCCGCGACGTCGAACGGGTGCTGCGGGCGGTCGCCCAGGCGCACCGGGCCACGGGCGCACCGATCACCACCCACACGCAGGCGTCCACCAAGCGGGGGCTCGAGCAGCAGCGCGTGTTCCTGGAAGAGGGTGTGGATCTGTCCCGCGTGGTCATCGGCCACTGCGGCGACACCGACGACCTCGACTACCTCGAACAGCTGATGGCCAATGGCAGCTACCTCGGGATGGACCGCTTCGGCATCGACGGACTGCTGCCTACGGACAAACGGGTTGCCGTCGTGGCCGAGCTGTGCCGCCGAGGCCGGTCCGACCGCCTGGTGCTCAGCCACGACGCCTCCTGTTACCTGGACTGGATCCCCGGAGAGATTCCGCCGGCGTCCATGCCGAACTGGCACTACCTCCACATCAGTCGCGATGTCCTGCCTGCGCTGCGGGGGCATGGGGTGACCGAGGAGCAGATCGACGACATGCTCATCCACAATCCCCGCCGTTACTTCGAGGCGCAGGGTCCCTATTGAGCGACGTGGCCGCTGCGACTCCCCCACCGAGAAACTCCCAGCGCGACCCGGCGTGGTCGGCCCTGATCGGCTCGCTCGTGCCGTGGGTCGCGTTCCTGCTGGCGACGATCGTGGCTGACTTCTGGGTCGACTTTCGACGGGTGTCGTACTCCGGCCTCGCAACGGGTGCGCCGGTATATCTCCCATTCGTGGCGCTCCCGTCCTTGTTGCCCCTCGTCGCGGCCCGGTCCGGATGGCCCAGGTCTGTCGTTTTGGTGGTGATGACGGCGGTGGGCGCCGTCGCCGGCACGCTGGTGATGACGACCGACGATGCGCAGGCCGGCCTTGCGGTGTTGATCGTTCCCTACGTGGCGGTGCCGTTCGCCGCCGTCATCGCCATCTTCCGTTGGCTGGTGGGACGGGTGACGAGCCAGGTGAGGCAGCGACGGATTGACCTGCAGGAACCCTGAGCCGGCCACTACCGGCCATTACTCGGCCACTACTCGGCCATTACCCGGCCAGGCCGGCCTGCAGCTACCGTCGCGGGCGACCGAACGGCCGGCCCTGGAGGGAACCATGAGCGACGATCTGTGCCTGTACGAGGTGAACGACGGGGTCGCCGTGCTCACGCTGAACCGGCCCCAGCGCAACAACGCCTGGAACGGAGCCCTGGGCACCGCCTACTTCGATCGTCTGGCCCAGGCCGACAACGATCCGCAGGTGCGGGCCATCGTCGTGACCGGCGCGGGACGCAGCTTCTGCCCGGGGGCGGATTTCGAGGTGCTCACCGCCATCGGAGACGCCGGTCGGGAAGCCCCGCCGCGCGACGACCGGCCGATGATCTTTCCCCGGACCATCCGCAAGCCGCTCATCGGCGCCATCAACGGCGCCTGCGCCGGGCTCGGGCTGGTGCAGGCCCTGCTGCTCGACATCCGTTTCGCCTCCTCGGCGGCCAAGTTCACGACGGCCTTCGCCCGCCGGGGCCTCATCGCCGAGCACTCCATCTCTTGGACGCTGCCCCGCATCGTCGGCACGGCAAAGGCCATCGACCTGTTGGTCTCCGCTCGCACGTTCGCGGCCCCGGAGGCCCTCGACCTCGGCGTCGTCAACCGGATCTGCGAGCCCGACCAAGTGCTGCCCGAAGCAATCGCCTATGCCCGTGACCTGGCTCGCAACGTGTCGCCCGGGTCCATGGCCAGCATCAAGCGGCAGGTCTACCGTCATCTCACGATGGATCTGGAAGGGGCTCTCAAGGATTCCAACGAGAT
>JAXDQG010000693.1:0-6296 GCA_034667945.1 Acidimicrobiia bacterium
CCCTTTTGGTCGTGCGGAGACGGGCGCTGAGCGACAGCTTCACCCTGTCGACCACCGCCAACGTCGACCAGCTGTCGTCGATCCGGGCGTCGGTGAAGCGGTGGCTCGTGGCGAACGGCGTCGAGCCGCCCCAGGTGGCGGACCTGGTCCTGGCGGTGGGTGAGCTTGCGGCCAACGCCTGCATCCATGCCTATCCGCCGATGTCCGCCGGGCCGGTCCGTCTGGAAGGCAAGCTCGAGGGCGAGACCATTCGCGTGCAGGTCAGTGACGACGGACGTTGGAGCAACCGCACAGCCGTTGACGGAGGTCGAGGGCTGTCGTTGATCCGAGCGTTGGGTGTCGAGCTATCGGTCGACACCCAGGGACCGGGAACGACCGCAGTCATCACGAGCAAGGTGACCCGGGCAGTGCCGACAGAGGCCAGGAGCTGATGGCAGAGTCGTCCAACCCGGGGCCGACCGTGGCCCGGCGCACCGAGGCCGGCCCGGCCGTCATCGAAGGGTGGCAGGTCGAGGACGTGGCCTTCGTTGCCGTGAAGGGCGAGCTCGACGCGTCGAACGTGCACGTGCTCCGGCGGGTCATCACCGATCTGATGCGGGACGGGCCATTTCCCCTGGTGCTGGACTTCAGCGACACGGACTACATCGACAGCTCGGCCACCGCCCTGGTGGCGGTGCTGGCAGCCGAGCTGCGCGCCAAACGCACCTCGCTGACCGTGGTGGCACCCTCTCCGTCCCCCGCGCGCCGGGTGTTCGAAGTCTCGGGCCTGGCCACCGAGATCGACCTCGCGGAGAAGCGCAGCTCCGGCTCTTGAGCGGAGAGGGCCGAGCGACGGGCAGCCAGTTTTGATGGGGCACGGAGGCGTCGGGAGGCCCTATCCGCCCGTGTCCTTAGGTCACCCCGCCACATCCTCAGCGACCGGTGAACGACGGCGCTCGACCCTCGAGAAACGACAGCCGTCCTTCCCGCCGATCGTCTACAGGCTCGTCCAACAGTGACAATTCGAGCTCGAGCGCGTCCTCGAGCCGGGACCCCAGGCTGCGTCGCATCTGGTACTTCAGGATCCCCAGCGCCTTGGTGGGCCCAGCGGCCAGTCGGGCAGCCAAGGCAGCGACAGCATCGTCGAAGGCGTCATCGTCGACCACCACCGAGGCCAGCCCGAGCCGTTCGATCTCGTCGCTGTCGATGGTGTCCCCGGTCAGCATCAGCTTGGTGGCGGCCGCCAGACCGATCAGCCACGGCAACAGGAACGTTCCCCCGCTCCCGACCGGCAGCGCACGACGCGAGCGGATGTCGCCCATGATCGCCGTCTTCGACACCACCCGGAAGTCCGCGGCGAGGGCCAGGTCATGAGCCATGCCGTGACAACGGCCCCGAATTGCCACGACGGTCGGCTTGCGGAGCCAGTACCAGCGGCGGATCAACAGCTGCTGCATGGCCTCCACTGGATGCTCGCCGGGCGACAGTGCCCGGGGCACCTCCCCCATGGAGACCAGGTCGTCGCCGGCAGAAAACGAGCGCCCCGCCCCGCGTAGCAGAACCGTACGCACATCGGGGTCGGCGGCCGCCTCCTCCAGATAGCGCAGCAGTGAATTGATCATCGGATACGTGATGGCGTTGAGCTTGTCGGGACGGTTCAGGGTGAGCGACAGCACACCGGCATCGAGACGTACCACGACAGCCGACTCGTTGGACATGGCCCCCTACCTACTGCCAGCTGAACCTATTGACTGTTTGGCAGACGATACTCCGCGGCCGCGACCCGTGGGCCCTGAGGTTGCTGTCGTCGACTCTGGGCGCCGAGCCACCGGCGAAAACCCGGGTGGAGGCGCATTACCCTGCGTAAATAGCGTGGTCCGGCCCACGCACACAGCACTGCAGGAGTAGCGTCCGGCCATGGCCGAGCAAAGCGGTCGAGGCACACGTTTCTCTCGACACATGTCGCCGGGTGAAGCCCTGATGTGGAACGTCGAGAAAGACCCCTGGCTCAATCCAAGCGGTGCATCGGTGAGCATCGTCGACGGGCGGATCGACATCGAGCAGATCACCCAATGGCTGGCGGGGATGGTGGCCGAAGTGCCTCGTTTGCGAGAGCGGGTGGAGCACGGCGTCGCCCGCTTCACGACGCCGGCGTGGGTGCCCGATTCCGAGTTCGATTTCGGCTATCACGTGCGCCACATCGGCCTGCCCCCGCCCGGGTCCGAACGGCAATTCCTCGATCTCGTGGCCCTGCTCTATCGCGACCCCTATGACCGCACCCGGCCGCCGTGGCAGGTGATCATCATTGACGGTCTGGAAGACGGACGATCCGCCTTGATGATGAAGATGCACCACACCATTGCGGACGGCTACGGCATGGCCAGACTGCAAGAGCGGTTCATGGTCCGCGACCCCAAGCAGAAGCCGCCGCCGAAGGTCGATATCGACGCCATCGTGGCCGAAACCGTGGCCGAGGCCGAGGCGGATCGCGCCGAGTCGGGCGCGGGCCCAGCCGACCAGGTGACGAAACTCGTCACCGCGCCGGTCTCGGCCACTCGCTGGGTCACCGGCGAGGTGGCCAACCTGGCCACCGGTGGGCCGCAGAAGTCGGCAGTGGTCTCGGGCGCCACCGGCCTGGCCAAGATGGCCATCTCCCAGTTGCGCTCGACCGGCGGGGGCGAGAAGAGCGGCTCACCACTGTGGCGCGGCCGCTCCTCACGGCGTCACCTCGAGGTCCTCCCCGTACCGCTGTCCGACTGTCGGCGGGCGGCCAAGGCCCTCGGCGGCTCGTTCAACGACCTCTTCCTCACGGCGCTCACCTCCGGGGCGGCCGCCTACCACGAGGAGCGGGGGGCGCAGGCCACCAACTTCAACACCTCTTTCGTGGTGAGCACCCGCTCGGATGCATCCGAGGGCGGCAACTCGTTCGCGCCGATGCGCGTCCAGGTGCCGGCGACGCCCATGTCCAACGTCGAGCGGTTCAAGGCGATTCAGGAGCGGGTGGCCGAGCAGCGTGCCGCCCTGTCCGGTGGTGGCCTGATGTTCGGGATGGCCCGGGTGATCAACCTGTTGCCCACGTCGGTCACCACGCGTGCCGCTCGCGCCCAGGCAGCCAGGCTCGACTTCGCCACCAGCAACGTGCGGGGTGCCAGCCGACCCCTGTACATCGCGGGCCTGCCCATGACGGGTTTGTTCGCACCCGGGCCGGTGGCGGCCTCGGCGATGATCGTGACGGTGATCTCCTATCTGGACACCGCCTACATCGGCTTCACGATCGACCCCGCGGCGGTCGACGAGCCCGGAGAGTTGCGACAGTCGGTGGCAGTGGCGTTCGAGGATCTGCTGACCGCGTGATGGCAGGCGAAGACCAGGTGAGCACCCCGCTTGCCTCCGTGGGCACATGACCTATGCTGCCGCATCACAACACGTGAAGGGGTATCTCTAATTGCGATCGCCGACGGGACCAGGCGCTGAGTTGGGAATGAGCCACGTCGACGGGCAATACCGGCCGTTCGAGGCCGGGAGGGGTAGGCAGCAATGAGCACGCGCGTGGCCGCCGCAGACTCTGCCCTGCTGCAGCTCAGCAACCACGGCCACCCCATGGTGGCCATCAGTGCGGTGGTTCTGGAGGGGCCGGCACCGAGCCTTGAAGAGATGCAGGGCCGGGTCAGGGAGTTGTTGCCGTACTTCCCGCGACTCGAAGCGATGCCTGTCGCCGTGCCCTTGGACCTACAACGACCCGTGTGGGCGAGGTTGCCGGACTTCCGGGTCGAGGACCATGTCCACACGCTCGACATCGAACCGCCGGGAGGCCCGGGCGAGGTCGAAGCGCTCATTGCCGACCTGCTCAACCGGCCGCTCGACACCGACAGACCGCTGTGGGAGCTGTGCCTGGCGACGGGCTTGCGCCGCGACCGCTGGTTGCTGGCGTCCCGAATGCACCTGGCACTGGTCGACGAGCTGCGCTCCGCCGACTTCTTCAGCGCCGTGCTGCTCCCCCACCTCGAGCTGGACAAGCCGCGGCCCCTCTCGCGCTCGCCGGGACCGCTGCGGCTGATAGGCGAAGCTGTGCGAGACCTGGCCACCAGCCCTTACGAGCAGGTCCGCGCGGCCGGTGCGCTGGTGCGGCGGTTCAGGCCGCCACCGCGGCCGACGGTGGCCAGCCCCACCGAGGTCGCCCACGGCCGAGTGATCCTGAAGCTCGGTGATCTGCAGGCTGTACGGGGCGCGTTGGGAGGAACGGTCAACGACGTGCTGGTCACGGTGCTGATGGCCGGGATCACGGCCGCCGAGCCCCAACGCCAGGCGCCCATCCGGGTGGCGCTGCCCTTCGCGGTGCGGTCCTTGAGCCAGCCGGGTAGCTACGACAACCAGATCGCGGTCGACCACGTCGAGTTCGCCCTCACCGGCAAGGACGCCCAGCAGCGACACCGGTCGGTGAGCGAGGCGCTGGACCGCTTCGCCCGCGACAACTTGGCAGTCGGAGGCAAGACGCTCACACGGCTGTCCGGCTTTCCGCCCTACCTGCTCTTGGCACTCGGCGCCCGGGCAACCGCCCGCGAGCAGGCGGATGTCTCCTTCGTCAACGCCCCGGGCGGCTCCTCCACGGTGAGCGCGGTGGGCGAACGAAGGATGGTCGACGGTTACGCCGTGGCTCCCCACCCGCCGGGTGTGCGCTGGTCGGCAACGGCCATGTCCTACGGCGGGGCGGTCACGTTGTCGCTCACCGGGGCGGCCGAGGGCGTGACCGCCGCAGTGGAAGCCATGCCGAAGGAGTTGTCCACGCTGAACGACCTCGTTGCCGCAGGCGGCGGGGTCGGCGGCCGGGACAGCGGACGACCCTCGCGGGCGAAGACCCAGACGAACGCAGGCGCAAGAGGCGGTGATACCGCCAGTAACCCGAGAAAGAAGTGACCATGCAGCAGCTGAGCGGCACCGACACGGCCTTTCTCACCATGGAGACCCGGACGACCTACGGGCACGTGGGCAGTCTCTATGAGTTCGGCCCGGAAGCCACCTACGACGCGGTTCGCGGCCAGATCGAGAATCGTCTGCATCTGTTGCCTCCCTTCCGCCGTCGCCTGGTCGAGGTCCCCCTGGGTCTCGACAATCCCTATTGGATCGAGAGTCTGGACTTCGACCTCGACTTCCACATCCGCGAGATCGCGGTGCCGGCGCCGGGCAACCGCGAGCAGTTGGCGGAGCTGGTCGCCCGGTTGGCATCCAGACCGATGGACCGCAGCCGCCCGCTATGGGAGTGGTATGTCATCTCCGGGCTCGAAACGGGGAACGTCGCCCATTACGCCAAGACCCACCACGCCACCATCGACGGTGCCTCCGGGAATGAAATGATGACGGTCCTGCTGGACGAGACGCCCGAGCCGCGGCCCGTCCCGCCCCCCGAGGGTGAGTGGAAACCCGAGGAGAAGCCGAGCGACCTCAACTTGTTGGGCCGGACGATGCTGAACTACGCCCGCCGGCCGCGACATCTCGCCCGGGCCCAAGTGCGGCTCATGCGCGAGCTCGCCAGCCGGAGCACCGACCCAACGATGCGTCGGATATTGGAGCAGTCGATACGCCAGATGACGCAACCGGTACCCAATCCGCTGGGTGACCTCTTCCGGCGCCGGGGAAATGACGCTCGGGACGGCGACGAAGCCCCGCCAATGCCCAACACCACTGCCCCGCGAACCATGTTCAATGCGTCAATCACGCCCCACCGGCGACTGGCGTATTGCTCAGTATCGCTGTCCGACGCAAAGAAGGTGAAGAATCACTTCGGGGTCACGCTGAACGACGTCGTGCTGGCCATGTGCGCGGGGGCACTGCGCATGTACCTGGAGGATCATCACTCGCTTCCCACCGACCCGCTCATCGCCATGTGCCCGGTATCGATCCGGACGGGAGCCGAGACGGACACGTACTCGAACCGGGTGTCCGGAATGGCGGCACCCCTGGCCACCCACATCGACGATCCGGTCGAGCGCCTGATGTCGATCCATCGGGGCACCAAGGTGGCAAAGGAGCAGTTCAACGCCATCCCGGCCGACGCGTTGCAGGACTTCGGTCGGTTCTCGCCGCCGGCAGTGGCCGCCCGGGCGTCTCGGGTGATGGCTCGCATGCGCATCGCGGACCGGATGAATCCGCCCTTCAACCTGGTGATCTCCAACGTCCCCGGACCGCGGCATCCGCTGTATCTGGCCGGCGCGATGCTGCAGCACCTCTACCCGGTGTCGACGATCGGCGATGGCATGGGCCTGAACATGACGGTGGTGAGCTATCGCGACCAGCTCGACTTCGGGTCGGTCGCGTGCCGC
>JAXDQG010000694.1:0-2629 GCA_034667945.1 Acidimicrobiia bacterium
ACCGCCACCCTGGCGTGGGTCTTCACCGGCTACAACGTCACCTTTGCCGCCTTGCTCCTGCTGTCCGGCAAGCTCGCCGATCGCCTCGGGCGCAAGCCCACCTTCCTCGCCGGCCTGGCCACCTTCGCGGTCGCCTCCCTCCTCGCCGCGGCGGCCCCCACGGCCGAGGTGCTGATCGCCGCCCGGGTGCTGCAGGCGGTGGGCAGCGCCCTCATCTACCCGGCCTCGCTCGCCCTGCTGCTCCCGCAGTTCCCGATTTCCCGGCGGTCGATGGCGCTGGGTGTGTGGGGCGGTATCGCCGGCCTGGGGGCTGTCGTTGCGCCGACGCTGGGCGCGCTCCTCGTCGAGTGGGCGGGGTGGCGGGCGGTGTTCTTCGTCAACCTGCCGTTCGTCATCGCCGCGTCGGCGGCCGGTGCCGTGGTTCTGCGGGACTCCGAGGTCGAGGGCGCCCGCGACCGCTTCGACCCCGTCGCCGTGCCGTTGGCTGCGTTGGCCATCGGGCTCCTGGTCCTGGGCATCGTGCAGGCGGCGCCATGGGGGTGGGGCGATCCCCGCACCATCGCCTGCTTCGCAGCTGCCGTCGTCCTGCTCGTCGCGTTCGTGCGCCGTTCCGCCCACCACCCGGCGCCGCTGCTGGACCTCGCCCTCTTCCGCATCCGCAGCTTCACCATCGGCAACATCGTCCAGGTGGTGGCCTCCGGTCCGATGTTCGGCTGGCTGGTGCTGATGCCGACCTTCTTCGCACGTGTCTGGGGTTGGTCGCCGCTGTCGGCCGGGTTCGGCGTGGCGCCGGTCGCCCTGATCGGTGCGCTGCTCTCACCTCCGGCGGGCCGACTGGCCGACCGGATCGGCCACCGGGCGCTGGTGGCCGGGGGTTGCGCCGCGGGCGCCCTTGGCACCCTGTGGTGGGTGTTGTTCGCCAACCAGCAGCCGAACTACCTCACCGGCGTCCTGCCGGGCATCGTGCTCGCCGGGCTCGGCGCAACCGGGTGCCTGGCGACGGCGACCGGGGCGCTGATGAGCCGCGTCCCGCCGCGCTTCTACTCGATGGCCGGTGCGGCTCGTACCACGATCTTCCAGCTGGGCCTCGGTGTCGGCATCGCCGTCGCGGTGTCCATCGTCGATGCCGGCGATGGCACGACGGTGGGGCCGTACAGGGTTGTGTGGTGCGTGGCCGCGACGAGCGCCACGGTGGCCGGCCTCGTCATGGTCCTGCTCTTCCCGCAGCGATCGCGCCCGAACTCGCGCTACGTGCCGGCGAGCTCGGATAAGCCTGAGGGCTTTCGGGCGGCGGCTTCGCAGGCGACACGGGATGCCACTTAGAAGCCGATCGACTGCCGCATGGGGACGACGCCGATCTGGCCTGGGAGCTTCAGCAGATGATGACACCGCGGCGCCCCGCTGATCGTCCTCGGCGTTACCCGCCGACGGCGGTGCCGATGAGCCGCCCGAGGAGGAAGGTGACTCCGGCGGCGCTGAGTCCGAAGATCAGCTGGCGGGTCCCGGAGAAGATCGCGTTGCGTCCGGTCAAGAGGGTGATCAGCGCTCCGATGGCGAACAGCCCCAGCGCGGCGCAACCGATGGCGCCGATCACCGCAGCGGTTCCGCTGGTGACGAAGTAGGGGATGAGGGGAATGATGGCGCCGAGGGCGAAGAGAAGAAACGAGGACGCAGCCGCGGCGTAGGGTGAGCCGCCGAGTTCGTTGGGGTCAAGCCCCAACTCTTCGCGGACCATGGCGTCGAGGGCCGCCTGTTCGTCGGCCATCAGACGCTCGGCGACGTGTTCGGCTTCTTGCTGGGGAAGCCCTTTGGCTTCGTAGATGAGCGCGAGCTCCTGTTGTTCTTCGTCAGGCACAGCGCGGATCTCGGCGGCCTCGGTGCGTACTTGGCGTTGATAAAGCTCGCGGGCGCTCTGGACCGAGATCCACTCCCCGATCGCCATCGAGCCGGCGCCGGCCAAGAGCCCGGTCAGCCCGGTTATCAAGATGGCAGCCGTCGTGAGCTGGGCGCCGGCCACACCCATCACCAACGCCAGGTTGGACGTGAGGCCGTCGTTGGCGCCGAGCACGGCAGCGCGGAGCGCGTTTCCGCCGGGTGCCCGGTGGCGGCCCTCGAGCTTGGCGAGGGTCTCCCCGGCGATGCCTTGGGGCGAGCCGCCGGCCACGTAGGCCAGGACCCGGGCGTGGGAGCGTTCCTGGTCGCGCATGGTGGTGCCGGCGGTCTCGGGCTGGTCGTCATAGTTGCCCTGGTCGGCCTGTTCGAGGGTGGCGACGGTCGACAAGACGATTGTGGGTCCGAACCGACGCGCGAGAAACGCCATCGTGCGGGCCCGCCATGATGGTCGTCGGGGGCCGGGGTCGACGCCGAGCTTCCGCAGCTGCTCTTCCCAGAACGACAGATGGCGTTCCTCGACCTGGGCCAGTCTCTCGTAGACCGACGCCAACTGGGGCTTCTTCTCCGTCGCAGCCATAGCGCGGTAGACCGCGGCACCGTCGATCTCGCCCTGCAGGTTGGCGCGGTAGCGCGACGCGTCCGCGGTGGCGTTCTCGCGCGTGCGGTACTCCATGAGGATTGGCCTCGCTTTCGTGCCCGAGTACTGCCCGGGTGCGCCGCTATGTGACGTTCGGGT
>JAXDQG010000695.1:0-3601 GCA_034667945.1 Acidimicrobiia bacterium
GCAAGACCACGTTGATCGGCTTGCTGCTCGGCCTCCACCGGCCCGATGCGGGAACGCTCCGGGTCCTCGGTCTCGACCCCGTCCGCGTGGGCCCGGAAGTACGGGCGCGGGTGGGCTATGCCCCCGAGCACCACAACCTTCCGCCCGACGTCTCGGCGTACGACCTGGTGCGGCACCTCGCCGAGATCCACGGCCTGCCCCGTAAGGACGCCATCAACCGCGCCTCCGACGTGCTCTGGCAGGTCGGACTGGGCGAAGAGCGGCTGCGGCCGGTCGGGACCATGTCCACCGGCCAGCGCCAGCGGGTGAAGCTTGCCTCGGCCATCGCCCACGATCCGCTGCTGGTGCTCCTCGACGAGCCCACCGATGGGCTCGATCCCACCCAGCGCGACGCCATGTTGACCCTCATCCGCCGCATCGGCCACGACTTCGGCATGGACATCGTGCTCTCGTCCCACCTCCTCGAAGAGGTCGAGCGCATCTGTGACCGGGCGATCATCCTGGTGGACGGCGAAGTCGCCGCATCCGGCACGCTCGATGAGCTGAGGGGCGACGGTCACGGCGCGGTTGTCGAGCTCGACGATGGCGTCGACGAGGTGTGTGCGTCGCTCTCCACCAGTGGCATCGAAGTTCGCCGGGTGGGCAGCCGGCTCGAGCTGACCTCGACCACGATGCCCGAGGACGTGTTGTTCGACGTGGTACGCGACGCGCTGGCCGTCAACAACGCCGCCCTGCGCAAGCTGCTCCCCAAGCGCGCCTCGCTGGAGGACGTCTACATGCGAGTGGGCGCGGGAGCGTCATGACCAGCCCATACAGCGACATGCCGCCCGCGCATGCCTCCTCCACCGCCACTCCCCCAGGTGCCGCCGCTACCGACGCCCGCATACTCGACCGGGGCTACCGCCGCTACGAAGGCGAGCGCCTCGGCGCCAAGGGTGCCCAGCGAGCGCTCTTCGTGGCCAGCGTGCAACGGGCGCTGGGCCTTCGTCGCCGTTTCCGCTACAAGGTGATCCCGCTGGTGGCGGCGGTCATGGCGTACCTGCCGGCCGCGGTCTTCGTCGGCGCGGCCGCGCTGATCCCCAAGCAGCTGGCCAAGGACCTGGTGCCCGACTACAGCGGGTACTACGGCTTCGTGACCTCGGCCATCCTGCTGTACGTGGCAGCCGTCGTGCCCGACGTCCTCTGCAGCGACCGCAAAACCGGCATGTTGGGCCTGTACCTGGCCGCTCCGCTCACACGCGACAGCTACCTGGCGATGAAGGGCGCGGCCGTCGCCGCCATCGTCACGCTCGTGACCCTGGGCCCGCCGGTGCTGCTGGTGATCGGCTACAGCTTTGTCAGCCTCGGGCCCAGCTGGCCGACGGAGGGCTTGGTGCTCATCATGCGGGTCCTGGCCGCGGGCGCCGCGGTCGCGCTCTGGTACACGGCGCTGGCGATGGTGGCCGCCTCGCTCACCGATCGCCAGGCGTTTGCATCAGCGGGCATCGTGCTGGCCACGTTGGTGTCGGCCGCGGCGGTCGGCGCGCTGGTCGACGGCGCCCACATGACGCAATGGCTGCACCTCGCGGACGTGTTCAACCTGCCTTTCGAAGTGGTGCGGCGCATCTACGGCGAGCGCGGTCTGTACGGCGACATTCCGACCATTCCCCTCCTGCTGGCCTTTGCTGCACTGATCCTCCTGGCCGGGGTCTTCGTCCGGACGCGCTACCAGCGGCTGATGGTGACGAAGTGACTGCCGTGCCGCCTATCAATCCGGCGCCGGTCGAGACCCGTGCCGACGCCTGGTCCTTCCCCACACCGGGCGCGGACACGGCCGACGCCGGTGCTTCCGCCTGGTACGCGCCGCACCTGCCGACGCCGTCGGTCGACCTCCACGGGGTCTCCAAGTGGTTCGGGGACGTCGTCGCGGTGTCCGAGGTGTCCTTCGCACTCTGGCCCGGGGTCACAGCGTTGCTGGGCCCCAACGGCGCCGGGAAGTCGACGGTGCTCCGCCTCATGTGCGGTTTGACCCCACCGTCACGAGGTCGGGTCTGGGTGCTGGGCCGCGATCCGCGCAAGGACCCGCTGGTCAGCAGGGCCATGGGGCTGGTTCCCCAGCAGGAAGCGCTGTTCGAAGGCCTTTCGGCCCTGCAGTTCGTGCGTCTCGCCGGCCAGCTCCACGGGCTGGAGGATCCGGACGGCGCCGCCCGCCATGCGCTGGCGACGGTGGAGCTCGACCCCGACAACCCGCGCCGGGTGGGCGGGTACTCGAAGGGCCTGCGTCAGCGGGTCAAGCTGGCGCAGGCGCTGGTGCACGATCCTCACGTGCTGGTGCTCGACGAGCCGCTGACCGGCCTCGACCCCCGCCAACGGCTGCACATGATCGAGCTGGTGCAGCGGCTGGGAGCGGCCGGGCATTGCGTGGTCGTCTCGAGCCACGTGCTCGACGAGGTCGAGCGCTTCGGATCGCGCATCTTGGTGATCGCCCAGGGCCGGTTGGCCGCCGAAGGCGACTTCCGGGCCATCCGCAACCTCATGGATGACCGACCGCGGCGGTTCGCCGTTCGCGTGAGCCGGCCCCGGGAGGTCGGCGCGGCGCTGCTCAGCGAGCAGCTGGCGATCGGCATCTACGTGAATGGGCCCGATCTGGTCACCGTGGACACCGTCGACGCCGCCGGCTTCCGGCGTCGCATCGCCGGCGTGTCCCGGGACCTTGCCGCCCGGTTGTGGGAGGTCCGACCCCTCGACGAGGATCTGGAGAGCGTATTCAAGTACCTGGTCGGGAGCCCCGGATGAGCGAATCGTCCGTGCCCACCGAGCCGGCTGCCGCCGCCACCGGCATGGGCGGCACGCCGCGACCGGAGGCCTTCCGGCCGCTGTACCGCTTGTTCCTGTCGTCGATCACCAGCCGGGGACGGCTCATCTCCCTCGGTCTGCTCGGCGTCATCGCCGTGGTGGTCGGCGCCGCCATCCGCCACGAGTTCGACCACACGACGGCCTGGGTTCGCTTCGCCAGCACCTTCGGGCTGTCGCTGATCGCCCCGGTGGTGGCCCTGGTCTTCGCCTCCGCCACGCTCGGTAATCCCTCCGAGGACGGCACGCTCGTCTACCTGTGGCTGCGCCCGGTGCGCCGGCGGCAGATCGCCACTGCGGCCTACGCCGCAGCCATGACGGTCGTGCTTCCGCTGGTCATCACGCCGTTGGCGGTGGGCGCCATCGTGGCCGACACCGGTAGCCGCGTGGTGTGGGGCACGGTATGGGCCAATGCCGTCGCGGTGACGGCCTACTGCGGGTTGTTCACGTGGTTGGGACTGCGGGTTCGGCGTCCGCTCGCCTGGGGGCTGGCGTACATCCTGATCTGGGAGGGCTTCGTCGCCGGTGCGAGCCGGGGCGCCAGCCGCGTGGCGTTGCGGGCGTACACCCGGGCGATCCTGAGCCGGTTGACGGAGGTGCCGTTGCGCCTTTCGAGCACCCCGCTCATCGTCGCCTGCCTGGTACCGCTGATCGTGGCGGCTGCGACGGTGTGGTTGACGGCTCGTCGGTTGGCGCGGACCGACGTGGCCTGACCTCTCAGCAACCGGCTTGCGCTCCGCTTCGTTGACCCCGCTCGATCGGGAGCTCT
>JAXDQG010000696.1:0-4277 GCA_034667945.1 Acidimicrobiia bacterium
CCGTGAACAAGTCGCCCCGCCCAGCATCACCAAGATCGTGGCCAGGCTGGAGGAAAGCGGCCTCGTCGTCCGTAGCTCGGACGCCAAGGACCGCCGAATCACCCGCATCGCTCTCACACCAACCGGGCGTCGACAGCTCGAGCGCAGCCGCAACCGGCGAACCGCCTGGCTCTATACCCGCCTCCAGGGACTCCATCCCGACGAGCTCCGCTCCCTCGGCGATGCAGTGACCATCCTCGAGCGCCTCGTCGCCGTCCCCGACCGCGCGGCCCCCACAACCGCCGCGTCCCCGACAAGCACCGCGTCCCCAGCAAGCCCCGCTCCCCCGGCGAGACGGCGCTCGTGACCGCCAGGCTCCTGTCCGCTTCGCAGGAAACCTTCCGGTCGATGCACGTCCGCAACTTCCGGCTCTTCTTCGTCGGCCAGCTGATCTCGCAAGTGGGCAACTGGCTCACGATGATCGCCCAGACGCTCCTGGTCCTTCATCTGACCAACAACGGCTTCGCCGTCGGTCTCCTCACCGCCTGCCAGTTCGCCCCGGTGCTGGTGCTCGGACCCTGGGCCGGCCTCGTTGCCGACCGTTCCAACAAGCGCAGGCTGCTCATGACGGTGCAGACCATCGCCATGGCGCAGTCCTTCGCCCTCGCCGCCCTGGCGTTCATGGGTAGCCCGCCGCTCGCCGCCCTTTACGCCGTCGCCCTCATCGGCGGGTTCACCGTTGCCTTCGACAACCCCGCTCGACGCGCCTACGTGGTCGAGATGGTGCCCGAGGAAGACGTGCAGAACGCGGTCAGCCTCAACAGCGCCCTGATGACCAGCGCCCGCATCTTCGGTCCGGCGTTGGCCGGTCTGCTCATCAACACGGTCGGCTACGGCTGGTGCTTCACGGTGGATGCCCTCTCGTACCTGGCGGTGCTGGCCGGGTTCTGGATGATGAATCCGAACGAGCTGCGCTCGGCCCCCGCCACCCGCAAGGGCAAAGGCCAGGTCCGCGAAGGCCTTCGCTACGTGCGGACCGAGCCAAGCCTTTGGATCCCCCTGGCCATGATGGCGGTCATCGGCACCCTGGCGTTCAACTTCCAGGTGGTCATGCCCCTGCTGGTCGTGGACACCTTCGGCGGCAACGAGGGCACATTCACCGTGCTGTACTCGGTCCTCAGCGTGGGCTCCCTCGTGGGTGCGCTGGCCACAGCCCGCAAGCGCTCCATCGACATCAAGGGCGTGGCCATCGCCGCCGCCGGCTTCGGAGCCGCCATGTTGCTGTTCGCCACGGCGCCATCGCTCGGGGTCGCGTTCCCCTTTGCCCTGTTGGTCGGCATGTCGAGCATCGCCTTCATGACCGCCTCGACGTCGATCGTCCAGACCCGGGCGGCCCCGGAGATGCGGGGCCGGGTGCTGGCGCTGCAGGCAATGGTGTTCCTTGGCTCGACGCCCATCGGCGGACCGTTGCTGGGCACGATCTGCGATGTGTATGGCGCCCGCGCCGGCCTGGTTCTGGGGGGTGTGGCCACGTTGGCGGCGGCCGCGTGGGGGCTCTGGGCCCAACGTCGCGTACCGGCGGAAGCCGACGAGCCCGAGGGCGTGCAGCTGCGGGTGGCCCCGGCGGCTCCCCGGGCTTAGCTCCTCGCACCGCGCCGCCAGCCACCCGCAAGCCCCGGCGAGCGGCGGCCCTATTCCACCACCTCGAGCGCGGGATCCAAACGGCGCGCCAGATCGGTCACCAGCCGACGGTGACATTGCTCGGGCGCCTGCTCGAAGCACAACACCGCCACCGGTTGCCGTTGGGCGAGCTCGACGAGGCGACCCAGGGCCGCCCGGCCCGGCGGCTCCTCCATCCGGCCCCGCAGCCGGTCCCAGGCCGCGGCTTCGCCGTTGCGGAAGGCCGCCCGGTTCTCGCGGGGATTGCCCAGCTCAGGCTCGTGGACGTAGTCGATCCCGGCCAAATCCAGCGCAGCGGAGAGGGTCTTCCGCGAGAACCCGGGCTTTCGGCTGATGGGGTTCAGGCGCACATCCACCAAGGTTCGTACGCCTCGCCCCTGGAGTTCCGCCACGAAGTCGGGCAGGCTCCGTCCTTGATAGCCCAGGCTGTGGACGCAAGGAATGGCCATGACCTCGATTTTGCCGTCTGTGCAGGCACTGCAGGAAGGGCCTTCCGGCGGCTCCCGACCTGCTCACCCTAGAAGGTCGCTGCCGGTCCGCCCTCGCCACTGACAGGCTGTGCGGAGCATGCACCGGCTACCGGCGGAAGCTGCCCCGAATCCCCGAACTCGTCGACACGGCAGGGTGCATTTCCGTAGAGGACGGCATGATGACCGGGTGAAAGGTGGCCGCCGCTCGGGCATTGGCATGCAAAGTGCCGAGCGGCAGTCCGGGCGGCTGGTCGAGGTGTTCTTCGGTACACCGAAGCTGCGTCCGCTGGTGCTCGCCTACATGGCCAGTGCCGCCGCCGATGCCCTGTTCACCCTCTCGATGGCGGGATCGCTGTTCTTCAGCGTCTCCGCCGACGCAGCCCGCTCTCGCGTCCTCGTCTACCTGCTGCTCACGCTGGCGCCGTTCGCCGTGGTGGGTACGTTCGTCGGTCCGCTCGTCGATCGGTTGCCCGGCGGCCAACGCCTCCTCCTGACCGTCTCCTGCATCGGCCGAGCGGTGGTCAGTCTCCTGATCGCCAAGCACCTGACCACGTTGTTCTTCTTTCCCGAGGCCTTCGCCGTGCTCGTGCTGGGCAAGTCGTCCTCGGTGGTCAAGAGCGTGCTCGTCCCCTGGTTGGTTGCGGACGAGAGCCGGCTGGTGGCGGCCAATGCCCAGCTCTCCCGGATGACGACGATCGCCGGAGGGCTGACCTTCGCCCTGGGCGCGGGGCTGCTCACGCTCACCAGCGCCCCCGTCTTGCTCGCCGTGGCCTCAAGTGCCTACCTCGGCGCGGCCGCCCTCTCTTGGCGGATCCCAAGGGTCGAGGTCACCGCACCCGACCCGGTGGTCGAAGAGGTCGAGCTGCGCGGCGACGCCCTGCGCCTGGCGGCCAACGCCATGAGCGTCGTCCGGGCCACGGTCGGGTTCCTGGCGTTCCTTTTGGCCTTCAACCTCAAGGCGGAAGGCGAGTCGACCTGGGTGTACGGGCTGGTCATCGCGCTCAGCGGCGCCGGCGCCTTTTTCGGCACGTTCGTCGCCGGACTGGCTCGTCGTCGCCTCCGGGAAGAGCCCCTGCTCGCCGTGGCCATGGCCGTTCCGGGCGCGCTGGCTGTGCTCGGGTCGATCCAATACCACCGGTCCAGCGCCATGTTGGCCGCGTTCGCGGTGGGAATGGGCGCCAATGTCAGCCATCACGCCTTCGACAGCATCACGCAGCGTTTGGCTCCCGACGCCGAGAAGGGCCGGGCGTTCGCTCGCTTCGAGACCCAGTTCCAGCTGGCGTGGGTGATCGGCGCACTGATCCCGGTGCTGGTCGGGATGTCCTCGGCCATCGGGCTCGCCAGCCTCGGACTGGTCCTCTGTGGCGCAGCGGTGCTGTACGGAACCGGCGCCAAGGCGGTCCATCACCACGAGGTGGTCGTGCGGGCCCGCCTCGAGCCCGCGCAGGGGAACCTTCCGGCTTCCATGCTCACGTTGGCCGGGGCGCTACACGTCGAGGGGGCCGAGCGCTTGGCCGTCCTCACCGCCGTGAACGCCGTCGGCGTGGCGCGGGCTGCCGCCGGACATGTCGCGGTTCCTCCGGCCGAGGCCAGTGGAAGGCTCGAGGAGCTGTGGCGACAGGCCGCCACCGGCACAGGTGACCTGCCCGAAGGTGCAGCCGAGGAGGCCATCGAACTGGCGGGCGAAGCGGTCCGGGAGATCTACCCGGGCCTGGCCACCCCGACCCAGTCGGGTGCGACCGAGGCCAGCGAGGCAACTGAGGCCGTGGCCGACTGAACGGGCTTCACGGTCGGCACGGGCTTCACGGTCGGTTACGGGCCGGGCGGTCGGTTATTTGGCCGGAGCAACCGGCTCTTCGCTCAGCACCCGGGCGACCCAGCCAAGGGCAGTCGGGTCGGCATCGCGCAACTCGACGTGGACCAGCGACCGATCGGTGGTCGCGCGATACCGCTCCACCCGGAGGTCGAAGGTCTCGCCGGAGGCAGGCACCTTGGGAACCACGAGCAGGATGCCGTCATCGAGCACCGGGACCCCCGCCAGGCTGTCATCGAGGGCCTGCTGTCGCGCATCGACGAACTTGGCGTCGATGCGGGGAGCCAACTTCTTGATGACCGAGGCCTGCACTTCCAACGGCACCGAGCCGGCAT
>JAXDQG010000697.1:0-8464 GCA_034667945.1 Acidimicrobiia bacterium
GGTCGGTGCCGCGGACGGAGCGTCTGTCGGTGATAAAGCGTCTGTCGGTGATAAAGCATCTGTCGGTGACGGAGCGTCTGGCGGTGACAAATCGTCGGTCGGTGACAAAGCGTCCGGCGGGACGGTCAAGCGGGTGGCTGGCGGATGGCGGCGGTCGCCGTCCGGATCGGAAACCAGCTGCAACGGCCGGACATCGATGGCGGCACGCGGCCGCGACGGTCTCCCGGACACCAGCGCAGCCTGCATCTTGACGAGCTCCCCCGGTCCGAAGCGCACGATCGCCCGACCGGGAATCTCCCGGGGGAGCTCGGCGGCCTCCTCGCCACCGATCACGTCCAGCGAGTCATGGCGGTCCTGGACTCGCAGGGCCACTCGCAGCGCGGTGTTGGCCCTGATGTTGTCGCCCACGACCCCGGCCGGCCGCTGGGTGGCGAGGACCAGATGCACGCCGAGGCTCCGTCCCCGCTGGGCGACACCGACCAGGGCATCGAGGAACCCGGGCAGTTCGGCAGCCAACGTGGCGAACTCGTCGACCATGACCACCACTCGGGGCAGCGACGGGCGTGGGCCATCGGCGCGGCGGTAGCCGTCCAGATCGGCGACGCCGACGTCCCGTAGGCAGGACTCCCGGTAGCGGAGCTCGGCCTCGAGACAGCGCAGCGCCCGAGCGGCGAGAGACTCGTCGAGGTCGGTGACGACGGCAACCGTGTGGGGTAGCCGGCCACACTGGTCGAACGCGCTGCCCCCCTTGTAGTCGATGAGGACGAAGTTGAGGTGCTCCGGATGAACGGTGGCCGCCAGTCCGGCCACCCAGCTGCGCAGCAACTCGCTCTTGCCTGCACCGGTGGTGCCGGCCACCAGCGCATGGGGACCATCGGTCGCAAGATCGACCATCAGCGGTCCATCGGCCGTGACGCCGAGCGGGACCGCCAGTGTGCCTTCCCTCCCCTCGGAGTCCCATCGGCGAGCAACCCAACCGGCGGTCGCACGGTCTGCGGCGACGTCGGACTCATGGTGGCCCAGGAGCTCGAGCAGCCGGACCTGCCGGGTCAGGCCCGCGGCCGAGGCCTGATCGCCGTCCTCGAAGCGAGCCAGGGCGCGTGCCAGCTGGCGAGCTGCCGGCTCGGACAGGCCGCCGACGAGCATGTCGAGGTCGTCCGCATGCTGGGACTCGGCACCGGCGGGCCGGCGGACGATGGCGCGTCCGTCTTCGCCTGACAATTCGATCACGGTCGTGCATGACGCCGGCAGTCGATCGGCGCTCGCAGTAACGACGATACCGGCTACCGGTCCAGCGTCACCGCGCAACACAGCCCGCGCGGGCGCTCGAGGTCCTGACAAGAGCTCGTCGTGATCGATGACAACCAGCCGCACCGGCGGACCATCGGGCGACGCCGGCCGGCCGGTGGGCGCTCCCGAATGCCCGGCCGTGCGATCGGCGGCCGCCTCGGACAGCAACGAACGCAGCCGGGCATTGGCCGCCCCCGTGCGGAGGGGACCGTCCTCCACCGCCACGTGCGGCAACCACCGACACCAGGCCCAGTCGGACGCGGCCTCGGTCGACGCCGCCACGACCACCGCGAGGTCGGCCGGACCATGGTGCACGACGGCTTGTGCCAGAAGCGACCGGGCGAGGTCTCTCGCGACAGCCGGGGCCCCCACGATGCCGACCACTCCTCCACCGGAGAGATCGACGTCGACAGGACAGTCGACCAGCCGGTCACAGCCGTCCAGGATGGATTGCATCTCCTCCGGGACCGGATCCGGCAACGGCCCCTGCGGCGGCGGCCAGGCAATCGTGGCGATCCCGCCGTTCAGGTGCAGCCAGTCGGCTTCACCCGGGCGCCGCTCCCAGAGCCGGCTGCTGGGCTGGTGTGCCCGCCGGGTCACTTCCCCGAGATCGGGCAGGATGGCACGGCGGCGAGCCGTCTCCTCCGCCAGCGAGTCAAGGAGGCTGACACTGGCGGCTTCCAGCTCGTGGACGAAACGGGCGTGCTCTCGCCGGCTGGCCCGACCGGCGCTGCGCCGGGCCTGCCACCACCCACCTACCGCCAACACCGGGCTGAGCAGGGGAAGGAGGGCGAACAGCCAGTTGCCGGTGACGATGACGGTGACCAGGCCTGCCACTGCCGGGAGCAGCGCCGGCAGGATGGCCAGGGCCGGTCGGCTGCCCTGCGGGTGCGGCGGCCTGGGAAGTCGGACCGCGCTCGGCGCAGGTGGATCCGCTGGTCGAGGCGGGCGATTGAAGGGAATGCTCCCGGCGGGGCTGGCGTGGCGGATGGGGTCGAGCGTGGTGGGTCGGTCGCGCCAACCTCCGTCTGCCGGTTCGATCCGAGCGCACACCGCACCGAAACGAAGAATCGCACCCGGCGGGACCGTCACCCACTCGCCGCCGACGGGCTGGTCACCGAGCCAGGTGCCATTGCGAGAGCCAAGGTCTCGCACCGCTACCCGGCCATCGCCACTCACCCGCAACCGGGCGTGGCGGACCGACACGGTGAGGCTCGCGAGTTCGATGCCATCACCCGGACGTCGGCCCACCACCGACGTTCCCTTGGGAAGGGCCGTGCGGCGACCCGCAACGAGGCCGGCCACCGTGACCAGCACCGCGGCCGGTGTGTCGCGGGCCGTCACGGATCGATCGCGCCCCCCGTCACCCGGGACCGCCGAACGCGACCCCGATACCACGGACCCGGCGACGAGCGATGTCTCGCTCAGGGCACGGTCTGCTCCGACCGGCCGCCCGTCAATGACCAGGCCACTGCCAGATTCACCAAGGGCCGCGGCCAGCTCGCCCACGGAGACCTGCCGTCGATCGACGGTCAGCTCCAATTCCCGGTCGCCGTCCGAACCTCGGTGAACAATCCACATCAGACCACCGAGAGTGACAGACCGGTCTCTCTATCGGCATAGGCCGATCAGACATCAAGGGGATCGACCGCGATGCGCACGCGTTCCGCGGGTCGGCCCACGGCCGCCAAAGCGTTGGCGAGACTGGCGTGGTCGGGGGCCTTCACCAGGTAGCGGTCGCCAATTGGTCCGAGCAACGTGTTCCCCCGCAGGGCCAACGCGGCCGCGACAGCAGCAGCGCCGGGGCCGCTGAACTCGGCCAACGCGCAGAAGGGTGGTAGCGCCAGCTCTCTACGGCGAACTGCTTCGGCCCGGGCGTAGCGGCCGGGATCCGCGTGGAGCACGGCTTGGATGGCGTCGTGGTGCGGCTGGCGGGTCTGCAGGAGGAGGCGTCCGCCAGCCCGGCGACCGCCGGTGAGCCGCGCCGCCAAGGCAAGTTGTCCGAGGACCTGGTCCGAGGCCCGGAAGCGGGGCGCACAGAGATCGGCGTCGAGATCGAGGAACACCACGACATCGGCATGTTCGAGCCGGTGCAGCACCGCTGCGGTGCCAACAGTCAGCCGGCCGGCGTGGCGGGCGACGTCCGGCGCACTGGCTGCCGTCAGCTCTGTGACCGGTTCGCCGGCCAGGGCCTCGAGCTCTTCGCGCACCCGGGCGACGCCTGCCCGCAGCAAACGGAATCGGGTATCGCCACATTTCTCGCAGACGAGCGGCCGCTGGAAGTCGCACCGGGGACAGAGCAGGCCTTGCTGATCAACGCTGGCCAGGGCGGCCTGGCACCGCTCGCACGTCGCCAGGCGACTGCATCGCTGGCAGGCCAGCAACCGGGCTCGTCCGGTTCGGTTGAACACCACTGCCACCCTGGCGTCGCTGCGGAGCAGGCTCACCAAGCGGGGGCTGTACAAGCCATGGCGATGAGGATCGTCGTCGGTCGTGCGATCGACGACTTCGACGATCGGCCAGTTGGCCCGCTCCTCGGCCCGGGATGGCACGAGCAGCCGCCCGGCCACCAGCGCCTCGAGACTCGGCACCGGTGAGAGCAGCACGCAGGGCACACCGGCTCGGCGGGCCCGTTCGATGGCGACGTCGCGGGCGTTCCAGGTGGGGGCGCGCTCCTCCTGGTATCGCTGGTCGTGCTCGTCGATGACCACGACTGCCCGAAGGTCCGGCGCGGGCATCCATGCCGCGGCCCGCGACCCCACGACGCTTTGGCCGGTGGCGGCTGACGCCCAGCCCTCGGGGTGGCGAGCGACCTGGACACCCTGGCCCCGCAGCCGGGCTGAGAGCTGGCTCACCTCGTCATGGCCCGGAGCGAGCACCAACGTCTGACCGAGGGCCATCCCGGCGGCGATCCAGGGCAGTTCGTCGGCATCGGGTGGCAGCCGGACAACCGTCAGGTCGCTCTCGAAGGCCTTGGCCGGACCGTCGGGATGCTCCGCTGCGGGCCGGGCCGCGGTGGCCGGTTTCGCCAGACCTTGCCCTCGGTCGAGCCGCCGCCGTTCCGGGAGGTAGGTCACCGCCCGCTCGGGGGTGGCAGCCCGCAGGAAGGCCAGCCGGCGACCTGACCAGCGCCATGCGGCCCATTCGCCCAACTCCAGCAGGTCGGGCGGAGGCCCCCAGCCGGTGACCTTGGCCAGCGGACGTAGGCGCACGTCGGCCGCCGGTTCACGGGCGAGGTCGACAACCCACCCCCGGACTCGTCGTCCCTGCAGCGGGATCCGGACGACCGACCCCAGCCGAAGGGTGGGCACGCCCGCAGGGCGCGACGGCGACTCGTCGGCCGCCGGGGCCTGTTCGACCAGCCACCCGTCGGGGACCAGATAGTCGAGCACCCGGTCCAGCGCGGGCACATCGGGCACAACGCCGACGACCCGCTCGGTGCCGGTGACGGCAACGGCGGGCGCCTCGGGGAGGCTGTCCGCCGTCGTCGTATCTGTCACCGGTTGGTCAGGGACCGGTCGAGCTCACAAGCCCAGCACGGACTTCAACGCGTCGACCCGGTCGGTGGCCTCCCACGGGAAGTCGCCGACCCGGCCGAAGTGCCCGTAGGCAGCGGTTTGCCGATAGATAGGCCGGCGAAGATCGAGATCGCGGATGATGGCCGCGGGGCGCAGGTCGAACACCTGACGAACGGCGTCGGAGATCTTCACCGGGTCGACCGTGGCGGTGCCAAAGGTCTCGACCAGGAGCGAGATGGGCTGCGCCACCCCAATGGCGTAGGCCACCTGCACCTCGCAGCGCCGTGCCGCACCCGAGGCCACCACATTCTTGGCCACCCAGCGGGCGGCGTACGCGGCCGACCGGTCGACCTTGGACGGGTCCTTGCCCGAGAAGGCCCCGCCACCGTGACGGGCCATGCCGCCATACGTGTCGACGATGATCTTTCGCCCGGTGAGTCCGGCGTCGCCCACCGGTCCACCGATCACAAAGCGCCCGGTCGGGTTGACGTACACGTCGAAATCGTCGTTGCGATACTTCTCGGGAACGATCGGCCGGATCACGTGCTCGATGAGGTCGGGGCGGATCATCGTGTCGCGGTCGATGCCGTCGTTGTGCTGGGTGGAGATCAGCACGGTCTGTAGCCGGACCGGCTCGCCGTCCTCGTACTCGAAGGTGACCTGCGTCTTGCCGTCAGGACGCAGGTAGGGAATCTCGCCGGACTTACGCACCTCGGCCAACCGCTCGGCGAGGCGATGGGCGACGTGGATGGGCAAGGGCATGAGAACGTCGGTCTCGTCGCACGCGTAGCCGAACATCATCCCCTGGTCGCCGGCGCCCTGCTTGTTGAGCACGTCTTCGCCGGAGGTGCCGGCCCGAACCTCTTCGGAGGCGTCGACGCCCTGGGCGATGTCCGGCGACTGCTCATCGATGGCGATCATCACACCGCAGACATTGCCGTCGTAACCGAAGCTGCCGCGGTCGTAGCCGATGTCGCAGATCGTCTTACGCACGATGGAGGGGATGTCGACATAGGCCGACGTCGTGATCTCACCGCCGACGATGCACAGGCCCGTGGTCACGAAGGTCTCGCACGCAACTCTCGACGCAGGGTCGTGCGTCAGCATGGCGTCGAGGATGGAATCGGAAATCTGGTCTGCCATCTTGTCCGGATGGCCCTCGGTCACCGATTCCGAGGTGAAGGTCCAGCTGGTCACCTGTGCTCCTGTCTCACATCTCACGTCGTGCCGGCCGGGCGCGACCGGACACGCTAGCGATTGGTGGCATCCCACCCGCGCAGCAGCGACTCGACGACGTCGAGCACCGCGCCGGCAACCTGGCGCTTGTCGGCCAGCGGCACCTCGACCTCGCGACCGTCGCGCACGAGGATGACCACCGCGTTCGTGTCGTGCTCGAACCCGACCTCGGGCGCGGACACGTCGTTGGCAACGATCAGATCGGCCCGTTTGCGGGCCAGCTTGCCGGCCGCGTTCTCACGCAGCTCGGACGTCTCGGCTGCAAAACCGACGAGCACCTGGCCGTCGGGCTTGCGGCGCCCCAGGTCGGCCAGGATGTCCTCGGTCTGCTCGAGCACGACGGACTCGAGACCGCCTTGCTCCTTCTTGATCTTCCCGCCGGCTACCTCGGCGGGCCGGAAGTCGGCCACGGCAGCCGCCATGATCACCACGTCGGCCGCCTCGGCCGCGCTGACCATGGCCTCGTGCATCTGCGCCGCGGTCTCGACCGGGACGACGTCGACGCTCGGGCTGATCGGCCGGTCCACGGTCGTGACCAGGGTGACGGCCGCGCCGCGGGCCACCGCCTCGTCTGCCAGGGCATAGCCCTGCTTCCCCGAGGAACGGTTGGAGATGAAACGGACCGGATCGATGGGCTCACGGGTCCCACCCGCCGAGACGACCACCTTGCGGCCGGCCAGCGACGGCGGCGTCAGGGTGCGGATGACCTCGGCCACGATGTCGGCCGGATCTCTCAGGCGACCCTGACCCATGTCACCTCCGGCCAGCCGGCCAGAGCCCGGCTGCACGACACGAACGCCCCGTCGGACCAGCGTCTCCAGGTTCTCCTGCACCGCGGGGTGCTCCCACATCTCGGTGTGCATCGCCGGGCACACCAGCACCGGGGCCCGCGTGGCCAGCAGAGTGGCCGTGAGCAGGTCGTTGGAGATGCCGGCGGCGTAGGTGCCGAGCAACCGGGCGGTTGCCGGGCACACCAGCACCAAATCTGCTCCCTGCCCGAGACGGGTGTGCGGGATGGGGCTGTCCTCATCCCAGAGACTGGACCGCACCGGTTCGGAGGCCAGCGCTGAGAACGTCGTCTCGCCGACGAAGCGGCGCGCGCCGGCCGTCATTATCGGGCTCACGAAGGCTCCCGCGTCGACCAGGCGGCGACACACCTCGACAGCCTTGTAGGCGGCGATCCCGCCGGTGATGCCGAGCACGATGCGGCGGCCGGCCAAGGGGCCGGCGGGCGTGGCCCCCACCAGTGACCGGCCCTAGGACTCGCCGTCCGGCTGCGAGCCGGCCGCGTGGCCGCTGGGCGCGCTCTCGCCGGCCAGGACCTCGACGCCGACCTCGGCGTGCTCGCCCCCGTCGCCCTCGGGCCGGACCGGAACGCCCACGATCTTTTCGGAAGCGATCTCTTCGAACGCGATGGACAATGGCTTGCGGGCGAGCGACGTCACTTGCGGAGGCACCATGCTGCCGAGCCCGTCGCCGAGGTGCCCGAAATAGGCATTGATCTGGCGGGCTCGTTGGCTCGCCAGTGTGACCAGGCGGAACTTCGACCCTGTGTGGCCCAGCAGGCGCTCGATCTGGGGGTTCATCATCGAGTCGTGGCGTTCAGCCATGCAATCTCCCGAACGGTGACCGACCGGCAGAGCACCGGACGGGTAGGCGCCTGGCCGGAATAGGACCCGCCTGGGCGGCCCAGCAGTCTAGCAGGCTCGGGGCCCTGCCGGTGAGTTGTGGCTCGTCGGGAGGGGCTCGTCGGGAGGAGAGCACCCGCCTTGTGCCGAGGGAGAACTGCTCCAAGAAGAACGAGGGAGAACTGCTCCAAGAAGAACGCACTGCGACCCCGACCAGATCGGCCGGGGTCGCAGCAGCTGGCTTCGAGATGGGATCCGATCAGTTGCCGTCGGGGAAGGCCGCCAGCAACGCCTTGCGCTGCTGTTCGCCCAACCCTTGCACCCTGCGGGTCTCGCTTATGCCGATGTCATCCATGACTCGACGTGCCTTGACCTTGCCGATACCGGGCAAGGACTCGAGGAGGGCCAAGACCTTCAGCTTTCCGACAACTTCGTCTGACTTCGCCTTGTCGAAGAGATCGGAGAGCGAAACGGAGCCCATTTTCAGGCGTTCCTTCAGCTCGGCCCTCGCTCTGCGTGCTTCTGCGGCCTTCTCGAGCGCGGCCTGACGCTGATCAGCAGTGAGAGCGGGGGGTTTGGGCATGTGGCAGAGCCTAGTGGACGACTCCGACAGTTCCGACTTCTGAAGCGCCCCCGATACGTGCCTTCACCTGCGTAAATACCTACCGCGCGGTCGCTTTGTCGCGATGTCAGCGACCGCTGACGGCGGGCAGAAGCTCACCGAACAGGGCTACTGCAGCGGCGTCGGGCTGCTCTGCGGCGGTCACGGAGCGTCCGATCACGAGCATGTCC
>JAXDQG010000698.1:0-3773 GCA_034667945.1 Acidimicrobiia bacterium
CATCCACACGTTCGGCACTTGACGCGCAAATCGGGAGGTCAGCGACGTTGACACCACCACGAACTCTGCGCGTACTTGCACCGTCGACAGGAAGGTCCCGCCACCCGACGGCCCAAGAAAGCCACCAAAAGGGTGAGGCGAACCGGCCAAGCGAACGCTGGTCAGGAGGCGGGGGGTGCGGTCCCGGCCGGTGGTCCCATGTCCTCGGCCTCCCAGGGCAGCAGCAGCTCGACCACCCGGTGAGGGCGCCCCTTCGTGCTGCCGTCCAACGTGAAGCTCGCCAGGGCATCCGCGTTCAGGAGCTCCTCGTAGCCGCATCCCATCCAGACCCCAACCGAGTACTCGCCGACGTTCAGCACCGGCGGCACGATCACGCGGGCTCTGTATCGGCCGGGCCCCTCCACCCTGGTGGGGGCGGTGTCCGACCACGCCTCGTCGAACACCCTCATCCCGCGCTGGTTGACCACATACAGGGCGATATCGAACCCGGGGATGCGCTCGGTCAGCGAGAACTCGAGCTCGATGGCGAACACGGCATCCCGCCGCAGCACCGACGACTCTCGTCCCCCTCGGTCGGTTGCGGCCACCCGGTGCACGATCACCCGGCCCTTGAGGTCGGCCACCTCGTTCGCACCCGCCTGCTCTTCCCTGGTCGTCCGCAGGTAGGCGTCCAGCACCGCCTCGGTGTCGCCGTCCTTGCGCAGAACCCCACCGTCGAGCCACAGGGTGCGGGGGCACAGACGGGCGATGGCGTCGAGGTCGTGACTGACCAGCACGACCGTGCGGCCCTGGGCCCCGACGGTGCTCATACCGGCCAGACATTTCCGCTGGAACTCGGCATCGCCCACTGCCAGGACCTCGTCGACGATGAGGATGTCGGGCTCCACGTGTGCGGCCACCGCGAAGGCCAGTCGCAGATACATGCCCGACGAGTAGCGCTTGATCGGCGTGTCGATGAACCGCCCCACGCCTGAATAGTCGACGATGTCGTCGAAGCGGGCGGAGATCTCGCGGCGGGTCAGCCCGAGAATGGCCCCGTTGAGGTAGATGTTCTCCCGACCGGTCAGCTCGTTGTGAAAGCCGGTCCCGACCTCGAGCAGCGACGCGACCCGACCACGGGTCCTTGACAATCCCTTGGTCGGCTCGGTGATGCGGGCCAGGATCTTCAACAGCGTGCTCTTGCCGGCTCCGTTGCGTCCGACGACGCCGATGACCTCGCCGGTGGCGACCTCGACGGAGACATCCCGCAGCGACCACACGTCCCGGGTCGGATCCGAGTCGGATCGCCACGACAGCCGGTCGGTGATGGCCTCACGCAGGGACGTCGCCGCTTTGGCACCGACGCGGTAGCGCTTGCTGACCCCACTCACCTCGATGGCGTTGCCAGGCATCAGATCACGTCCGCGAAGCGCCGCTCCGTGCGCTGGAAATAGGTGAGCCCGGCCAGCAGCACCACCAGCGTGACGACCACCGAGCTCAGCAGCGCCGCACCCGGGGGAGGCCCGCCCACCAGTGACCAGCGCAACAGCCCGAGCACACCGACCATCGGATTGAGCTGGTAGATCGAACGCCACGGCTGAGTGACCAACTGCAGCGGATACGCCACCGGGCTGATGAACAGCCACAGCTGGATACCGAACCGGACGACGTAGCGCACGTCCCGGTAACGCACGTTGAGCGCGCCGAACCACAGCGAGAACGAGAAGGCGACCACCATCAACAGCACGATGCCCAGCGGCAACGTGAGAAGGGGCCAACCCGGGTTCACCCCATAGATCGGCAGGAGAACCGCCAGCAGCACCAATGAGATGGCCAGGTCCACCAGGGGGGTGAGGCACGACGCCAGCGGCGAGACCAGTTTCGGGAAGTAGATCTTGGTCACCAGCGACGAGTTCTCGACCAGGCTCTCCGTCCCTCCCGTGACCGCGCTCGAGTGGTAGCTCCACGCCGCCGTGCCCACGAAGGCGAACAGCACGTATGGGATGGGCCCGCTCGACACCTTGGCCATGCGAGCGAACACGAAGGTGAAGACAGCCGCGCCGGCAAGCGGCTGCAGCACTGCCCACAACACCCCGAAGATCGCCTGTTTGTAGCGGACCTTCAGGTCGCGCAGCGCCAGCGACAGGGCCAGCTCGCGATAGGCCCACAGCTCTCGGGCATCCACACCGCGGAAGCCCCGAGACGGGCGATTCTCCACCCACTGTTGCGTGTTCAGCGCCACCGATCCCAGCTTCCTGCCCCGGTCATGAACCTGCCCCGGTCATGAACCTGCCCCGGTCATGAGGAGGAGCCGGACCCGGGCGCGTCGCCCGCGCAGTCACCACCAACGGGTACTGCTCGTCGTGATGATCGAGCTCGTCCGCCTTCAGCTCGCCAGCCGTCACCCCGTACAGGAAGGATGCTGCTGTCAGCACGTTCCCGTAGGTCCCCACCTGTACACCGCCGGCGCCGAACACCTCTGCGAAGAGACGTTGCGCCGAGGTGGCGGTCAGGGACCAGTGCCATTCGTGCCTCCACTCGTCCGCCGCGATCTGGCTGATGCCCGGAACCGTGGCCAGCACGACTCCGCCGGGGCGCAGCACCCGGAACAGGGTCTCCACGGCTGCCGGCATGTCGTAGACGAGGTGCAAGGTCTGCGTGAGGACGATGCAGTCGAAGCTCTCCGACGGGAGCCCGGCGCCCTGGGCCAGGTCGCCCACGAACGTTGCCCTCGGGTTGCCGGCATGAACGTGCAGCACGTCGGCCGTGGTGACCCGGTCGCCACCGAAGCGCCGGGTGTAGGTGTCGTCACCGATCTCCAGCACGCGGCCAGCCACATCGTCACGGTGTTGCTCGAGGAACTGCTCGATGTAGTAGCGATCGATGGGCAACCCCCGGGAGAACCCGAAGTCGCGGCTGAACGGCTGCAGCCGGCGGAGCGAGCCCAAGCGGACGTGACCCACCCCGGTGCCCGAGACCGCCCCGCGTGCCATACGGATCTTGTGTCGTAGGGCGGGCGGCACCGACGGCCGGAGGCGGTCGGCAGTGAGCTGCAACCGGTGCTTCACGGGGAAGAGCCAGGCCGGCCGATAGGGCGCCCTTTGGCGCGCGATCGCAGACAGGAGGCGCTGGTCCGTGCAGCCGACGCGATCGACATAGCGATCGAGCCATTCGAGGTAACGCTGGCGGGATGGGCTGGGATGGGCGCTGCGGTACGTACCAGCAGCTGCCGACCGGGCGCAGGCTGATTCGTCGTGCTGGCGGTAGCACGACGTCACGTCGCCGCTGAGAACGGCGGTGGCCTGCAGATACAGCTTGGAGAGCAGGGCGGCGTCCTCGAACAGGTCACGAAAGTCGGCCTCCGCGCCTCCGATGGCCAGAAGGACGTCACGACGGACGAGCAAGGCGCACATGGGGACGGCTGAGCTGCCCTCGTCCAGGTACGCGGTCAGCATCTTCGGAGGTGCCACCACCGAGCCGGGGGCGAAGGCCAGCCGGGTCGCCTCGTCCACCGCCTCGGGATCGTTCCAGCTGTGCCAGCGCAGGGCAGGCGCACAGACCATGTCGACCTCGGGGTGAGCGGCAAGGGCGGCCAGCTGGCGCTCGAGGTGGTCGGGCTCCCACACGTCGTCGGCGTCGAGGAAGGCGACGAGGTCGGCCCTTGCGGCCCGGACCCCGGCGTTGCGAGAAGCGCTCATGCCGTGGTTGCCGGCGTCGGGATGGCGGATGATGCGCATCCGAGGGTCACGCGCCGCCCACTGCTGCGCGATCGCCGGCCCGCGGTCAGTCGACCC
>JAXDQG010000699.1:0-2984 GCA_034667945.1 Acidimicrobiia bacterium
GGCTGGGGCCGCACCGGCCGACCCGGGAACACCCGACGCGGCTGGTCTGACCATGGTGCGCCTCGCACCTGGCACGCCGTCGAAGGTCGCGCGCGACGTGGCCACGGTGGCCGGCGGCGAGGTCGTCGACAGCCCGCTCGGTGCTCTCGGGGTGACCATGATGCAGGGCGCCCGGACGGACTTCGAGCACCGAATCCAACAGCAGCCCGGCGTCGTGGCCGTCTGGAAGCCCACGTTGGTGCCCTACGGTGGGGAAGACACGGCGGGCGGAGATGGCAAGCGGCTCTCGAAGGTGCCCATTCGCACCGCCGGGGCCTTCCCCGACCCGGTCCACGACGCCCGCTCGTTCATCGGTGAGACCAACCCGAGGGGCATCCTGCAGTGGGACGACCTGGCCAATGGCGCAGTCGGAGCGTGGTCGACGACCTTGGGCGACCCGACCGTCAAGGTGGCCGTCATCGACACCGGCGTGGACACCAACCACCGCGAGCTCGCCGGTCAGGTGGAAGCCTCCTACAACCTGTTGCCATGTGACTCGGCAGCCGAGTTCGCCAGCATGGGCTTCGACCCGGTGCGCGATTGCATGATGGAGGACGGTGACGGCCATGGCACCTGGGTGGCGGGCCGTATCGCGGCGGCCGCCAACGGCTTCGCCTCCAACGGCATCGCGCCCAATGTGCGCATCCTGTCGTACAAGGTGCTTTCCGCCTCGCTCGGTGGCGGGGCCACGGCCTGGATCGTCGCCGCCATGGTCCATGCCTGCTCGGCGGGCGGGGCGGACATCGTCAATCTGTCGCTCGGCGGTTACGTCGATCCGGCCGACCCTGACGCCATGCAGGACTACCTGCTGTGGGTAGACGCCGTGGACTTCTGTGTCCAGCACGGCGTGGCGGTCATCGCCGCCGCCGGCAACAACCACGTCCGGGTCGATCGAGCGGACATGAACGTCGGCGGCCGGGACCTCGTCGGGGTCGGACGGGTTTCCGAGGGCTCCGAGGGCTACACCTTCAAGCGTGCGAGCGAGCCCGGTGACCCCCAGCCGGGCTTCCTCGAGGCTCCGGCCGGCATCCCCGGCGTGCTGATGGTGTCGGCCACCAACAATGCCACCGCGCAGCCGTCGCCCGACGTGCCGCAGGCGCTGTGGCCTTCCTCGGAGGTCTTCGGCCGCGCCGACCAGCTCGCCTATTACTCGAACTACGGCTCCCGGGTCGACGTGGGCGCCCCCGGCGGGGCGCGCAAATTCAACCTGCCCAAGGCGGACGGCGGTCCCAACAATCTGCTCTTCGGCGGGTGGGGCATGCTCGGGACCGCAGTGGCTGCCGGTGTTCTCTGTGAGATGGACGGGGCCCCGTTGGACTTCGCCTGCTACGACCTGGAAGGTCAGACATTTGCCTGGCTACAGGGCTCCTCGATGTCGGCCCCCAGCGCCACCGGCGTGGCAGCCCTGGTCCTTTCGGCCCGGGCCGAGCTGCGCGGGCAACCGCTGGAGCTGCTCCGTCAGCTGCGCTCGACCGCTCGAACCGACATGGTCAATGGCACTCCGCCGTTGTCGCCGACCGACACGCAGGCCCTCTACGACGGCTCGGATTGCCCGACCGCCTACTGCCATCTCGACTGGGCGCAGGCCGCGATCGGCTTCGAGGACGCCTACGGAGCCGGGATCGTCGACGCCGCCACCGCGGTGGCCACCGACCCGTTCGCCCACGACGACTTCCACGATCACTACCCGCCCGATGACGCCTGGCACGAGCACGGCTGAAGGTCTCCGGCGTCGAGCCGGGTGGCGCACGTAGCGCAGAGCCGCCGCCCCGAATGGGGTTCAGGCCGTCACTGCAGGTGACAGTAGGCTGCCGCCCTTATGGGACAGATAACCGTGACGCTCCCCGACGGCTCCTCGCGCACCTTGCCCGAGGACGCCACGGGGAACGATCTGGCCCAGAGCATCGGCCCCCGACTGGCCCGCGCCGCGGTCATCGTCGAGGTGAACGGGGTAGAGCGAGACCTGGTCGATCCGCTTCCCGACGGTGCAACCGTCTCGGTGGTGACGGCGGAAAGCGAGCGCGGGCTCTATACCATCCGGCACTCCACCACCCACGTCATGGCCCAGGCGGTGCTCGACCTGTGGCCGGGCGCCACGTTCGCCATCGGGCCCCCGGTGGAGAACGGCTTCTATTACGACTTCGAGCTCCCGGGCGGGGCCACCTTCAGTGCCGAAGACCTGCCCCGCATCGAGGCCCGCATGCGCGAGATCATCGCCGAGGGCCAACCCTTCGTCCGCCGCGAGTGCCCCGTGAAAGAGGGCCTCCAGATCTTCTCCGCTCATCGCTACAAGCGCGAGATCATCGAGGGCACCGTCGACGATCCCACTTCGGTGACCGAGCGGGGTCTGGTGCGCCTGTACGAGAACCCGCCACGCTTCGTGGATCTCTGCCGTGGCCCACATGTGCCGCGGACCGACACCTTCCTCGGTCACTTCAAGCTGATGCGGGTGGCCGGTGCCTACTGGCGGGGCCAGGTCGACCAGCCGATGCTCCAGCGCATCTACGGCACCGCCTGGGCGACCAAGAAGGATCTCGACGACCACCTCCACATGCTGGAGGAGGCTGAGAAGCGCGACCATCGCCGTCTCGCGCACGAGCTCGACCTGGTCTCGTGGCCACAGGAGCTCGGCCCGGGACTGGCGGTGTGGCATCCCAAGGGCGCCACCGTCCGCCAGGTGATGGAGGACTACAGCCGAGCCCGCCATTCCACCGGCGGCTACCAGATGGCGTACTCGCCCCACATCGCCCGGTCGCTGCTGTGGGAGACCTCGGGCCACCTGGGCTTCTACGCGGATTCGATGGATCCGCCGATGGAGCTCGACGAGGGGATCAAGTACTACCCGCAGCCGATGAACTGCCCGTTCCCCATCCTGATCTACCGCTCGCAGCAGCGCTCCTATCGGGAGTTGCCGCAGCGGTTCTTCGAGCTGGGGACGGTGTACC
>JAXDQG010000700.1:0-8015 GCA_034667945.1 Acidimicrobiia bacterium
AGGCCCCGCTGACGTCACTGGTCACGTCCACCACCGTCACGCCGCTGAGCGCCCCTGGACGATCGGCCACGGCGGGGACACTAACCCGCCATCCATCGGTCGGCTCCGGGCGGAAATCGGGCCGGAACACCCCCGACGCGGCCCCGACGGCAGCTCAGAACGGCCGCTATCCAAGATGTGGCACTTAGTGACATTTGCGACCCTTGCAGTCGCTTGCTCAAAAGCGGGCTGGTTGGTGTCGATTGTTGTAGCGATGTTCCAGGTGTTCGACGGTGGAGCTGCGACGCGGAAAACGGGTGCCGACGGGCCCCGAGCCGCCCGAAAGGTGACCACGACAACAGCGATCGATCCGCCCGACGACGGCCACCACACCATGGAAAGGACCAAATCCGCGGGTCGCCTCGCCTTACGGAGCCTCGCCCTGCGCCTGGTGGCCGGCACGCTGGCCGTCTCCGTGCCCCTCACGCTGGCGCTCGCCTTCCTCTTGACGAACGGATCGTCCACCAGTCTGGGACGGGCCGCAGGCGACAAGGGCCAGAGCGTCGCCCAGGCAATCACCCTCCGTCTCGAGGACTGGCTGTCGGAACGCCGGTCGAACCTCGCCCTGCTGGCGGGCGAGGCCTCCGGCCATTTCACCGACGGCACGCTGGCCACCACCGTCGCAGAGGTGCACCGCTTCGATTCCTCCTTCGCCGCTTTGGAGGTCGCCGATCTCACCGGCCGCCGCATTGCCGCCGTCCCGGCCGAACCCGTCGACTCTCCCGAGAGCCAGGACTGGTTTCGTACCGCGGCCGCCGGCACTGCGGTGATCACCTCACTGCAGCAGGAGGGCAACAAGATCCTCTGGGTCATGGCTCAGCCGGTCCTCGGTCCAGATGGCCGACCGGAAGGGGTCGTCATCGGCGATCTCCGGGCTGAGAACCTCGGCGACCTGCTGAATCCCGAGCTCATCGGGGGCAGCGAGGTCATGGCGCTCGACCGGGAGAACCGGCTCGTGTACTCGACCCGTCTGGGTCGCCTCGGTGACGATGCAGCCCTCATCGGCACCGGCGTGCTGCAACAGCGCTTCGACAACAACCTCACCCGGGTGGCCGCCACCACCGAACGGGGCTCCGCCCGGTACACCGAGGCCGGCGGCAGCGACGCCATCGCCGGCTTCGACCATGTCGACTCGCTCCACTGGACCATCGTTGCGCAGGACAAGGCCAGCGCGGTCCTGGCACCGGTGCGCCGGGTCCACCAGCGGGCCTGGATGCTGGTCGTGGTGGGCATACTGGCGTCGCTTGCGGTCTCGATCGGCCTGGCCCGCCGGACGACCCGTCCCATCCGCCGTCTCACCGATGCCGCCCGGCACGCGGCCGACGGCCGTCTCGACACGCGGGTCGAATGCCGGGGCGCGGCCGAGCTGGTCGTCCTTGGCGAGGCCTTCAACGCCATGCTGGCCACCTGCCAGCAGCTGATCGAGCAACTTTCGTCAGCCGGCATCGACGTCAACGCCGCCGCCGCCGAGCTCTCGGCCTCCTCAGACGAGCTGGCCGCCACGACCACGCAGCAGAGCGCCGCGGTGGTGGAGGCCTCGGTGACGACCGAGGAGCTGGCCCGGGCGTCGGCGGCCATCGCCGACACGGTCGACGAAGTGGCCCGGCAGACCGCCGACACCAGGGACAACCTCGAACAGGCGGAATCCGACATCCAGACCTCCAGTGAACGGACCCTCGAGCTGGCCCGCCGGGTCAATGAGATCGAGCGGTTGTTGGCGCTGATCAACGACATCGCCGATCAGACCGACCTCTTGGCCCTCAACGCGGCGATCGAGGCCGCCCGGGCCGGTGACGAGGGTCGGGGCTTCGCCGTAGTAGCCGAGGAGGTTCGACGGCTGGCGGAGCGCTCGAAATCGTCCGCCTCCGACATCGCCCACATCATCGATGCCGTCCAGACGGAGACGAACGCCACGGTCATGTCGATGGAGAAGGGCGCCAAGCAGATGCAGCAGGGCCTCACCCTGCTCGACCACGTGACCGACGCCACCTCCCAGGTCCGACAGACCACACATCAGCAGAGGGCTGCGACCGCACAGGTGGTCGAGACCATGGAGCAGTTGAGCGAGGCCAGCCGGCAGGTCTCGATCACCGCCCAGCAGATCGCTTCCTCCGCCGGCAACCTGGCCGATCTCGCCGGCCAGCTTGAAAGCACGGCAGCCGGCGCCACCCGCGGCACGGCGGTGTGAGCATGGCGCCCAGAACCGGCATGGCCCCGCCGATCCCCTCCTCCCCGACGGCCCCGGAAACCCCGGCGATCCCGGCGACCGCGTGGCACTCCAACGACGTAGTCGACAACTCCGTCAGCTCGAGATTCACCGACTTCGCGACGTTGTTCGACGCCTCGAAATTCTCCGACTTCTCCACATTGTCCGACGCCTCCCAGCACTCCGATGGGGAGAGCGCTCTGGTGATCGCCGTCAACACCGAGTGGTACGCCATCCCGGCCGGCTCGGCCCGCGAGGTGGTGGCCGACCCAACGGTCGCCTCGCTACCCACCGCGCCACCGGCCGCGCTGGGCCTGTTCAGCCTGCGGGGCGAGATCGTCCCGCTCTTCGACACCGCGCAGCTGCTCGGCCTCGGCAGATTGAGTGACGTCACCCATGCGGCCGTCCTACGAACGCCGGCGGGACCGGCAGGACTGGCCGCCACGGCGCTTCCCCGGGTCGTCGAGATGGGCGCGCGCCTCGGCGATTCCGACCTGCCGGGCACGCTCGGCACCTACGCCGTCGCCGGTCGACTGGCGGTTCTGCTCGACCTGGCCACGCTGCTCTATCCGGCAACGGTGGCCGCCGCTCCTGCTGGGCCCGCCACGCCCGCGGTGGCCGCAGGAGCCCACGCTTCCTCACAGGGGACCTGATGAACCGCAGCGGCTCGCGCCACGGTCGCCAGGACTTCCGCGCTCTGTTCGGCGAAGAGGCCCGGGGCCGACTGACCCGGCTCGGACAGCTGCTGCTGGATCTGGAAGGCAACGCGGACGATCCACAGCTGGTGGTGGCGGTCTTCCGGGAGGTGCACACCCTCAAGGGTGCCGCCGCAGTGGTGGGCTTCGAGGACGTGAGCCGGGCCGCCCACGCGCTCGAGGAGGTCCTCGACGACGTGCGCAACGGGCGCACCCGAGTCGACCCGAACACCGTCGACCATCTGCTCGGCGCCATCGACAGCCTCAGGTCGCTGACCGAGGGGGCGCTGACCGGGCAGGACCAGAGTGCCGAGGCGACCCGCCTCGCCGAGTCGCTACACGAGTGGCGATCGCAGCGGCTGGGCACGGCTGCGTCGTCCGAACAGCCGACCGAAGGGCAGTCCGACCAGCCCTCCGACCAGCCGAGGAAGGAGCCTTCCGGCGCCGACCAGTCGGATCGGAGCCAGGGATCGGCCGAACGTGCAGAGCCGTCGGCCACGCCACCACCCCAAACGCCCCCGCGCGATGACCGGGTGCCGGCGCAGCTGGCCCGCGTCGATCCGGTCTGGGACGAGACGGCTGCGGCGGCTGCGGAAGCGGCCGCCGAAACGCTGACCATGACGGTTGCAACCCCGCCGGCCGCCGAGGGCCTTGCGGCTGGGTCGCAACTGACGCCTTCCGGGCCGAGCGCGCCGCGGCCAACGGGGGCGACCGCATCGGGCGTCGAGCGTCAGTCGACCATCATGGTGCCGCTCGAGCGGCTCGACGACCTCGTCCGCCTGGTCAGCGAGTCGGCCTCGGCCCACCTGCGCGTCGGCCGGGTGCTGCACGAGCGACTCGGGCTGCAGCCGGCCGCGGTGCCGGAGTTCAACGAGCTCTCCCGCCTGCTCAACGAGCTGCAGGAACAGGCCATGCGAGCCCGCATGGTGCCGCTGGCCACCATCACCGACCAGCTGCATCGAGCGGCACGCGACCTGGCCCGAGGCCTGGGCAAAGAGGTGCGCTTCGAGGTCATCGGCGAGGACACCGAGCTCGACCGGGGCGTCCTCCACGAGCTGGCCGACTCGCTGCTGCACCTGGTTCGCAACGCCGTCGACCACGGCGTCGAGACGCCGGACGAACGAGAAGCTGCCGGCAAGGCCCGCCAGGCAGTCGTCCGACTGCACGCCATGCAGCTGGGCTCCGAGGTGATCATCGCCGTTTCCGACGACGGACGGGGCATCGACATCGAGGCCGTCCGCCGCCAGGCCGGCCGGCGCAATGGCGAGGCCGCCGATCTCAGCGACGAGGACGTGCTGCAGCTGATCTTCCGCTCCGGCTTGTCGACCGCCCGCTACGTCACCGACGTTTCCGGCCGGGGTATCGGGCTCGACGTCGTACAAACCAGTGTCGAGGCCGCCCGGGGTCGTACCGATGTCCGCTCCGAGCCCGGTCGGGGGACCGAGTTCCGCGTGGTCGTGCCGGTCACACTGGCCGTGCAGCGGTGCCTGGTGGTTGCGGTGGGCCGGCAGTCCTTTGCCCTTCCGCTGCATCGCGTGGTCCTGGTGCAGGCGGCCGACGAGCAGGACGAGGAAGCGGCCGCCGGGCGGCAGGTCCTGCGCATCGACGGAGTTCCGGTGCCGCTGTCAGACCTGGCCACCACGCTCGAGCTGACCAGTCCACCCCCGGCCGACGGGCCGGTCGTCGTGCTCTCCGATCTCGACCACCGCCATGCCTTCCGGGTCGACCGGCTGATCGGCCAGCGAGACGTGGTGATCAAGGGCCTGACCACGCTGGTGCCCCGCCTGGGCGTGGTGGCAGGGGCTTCGGTGGACGCGGACGGTGCCGTGCTGGTCGTGCTCGATCCGCCCGGCCTGCTGGAGCGGGCCAAGCGGGGGGAGCGCCGAACGCTGGCGCAGCAGCAGACATCTCCCCTGACAGCTGTGGCCCGGCGGAGCATCCTCGTGGTCGACGACGCCCTCACCGTGCGGGAGCTGCAGCGCAGCATCTTGCAACGGGCCGGCTTCGACGTGGACGTGGCGTCGGATGGGGTCGAGGCCCTGTCGCTGCTGGCCGACCACACGGTCGACCTGGTGCTGACCGATATCGACATGCCCCGAATGGACGGTTTCGAGCTCACCGAGTCGATCCGGGCGCTGACGGCGTTGGCCAACCTTCCCGTGGTGATCCTGAGCTCGCGGGCGAGCGATGACGACAAACGGCGAGGCATGGAGGTCGGTGCAGACGCCTACATCGTGAAGAGCGCCTTCGACGAGCATGCGCTGTTGTCGGTCGTGCAACGACTGCTGGGGGAAGCCGGCTGAGGGTGGCGCGGCCCCGAGCAGTGGCCACCCCACAAGGGCAGCTCCGGGACGACGGGAAGCCCTGGGGCGAGGGGATGAACGAGGTCGGAAAGCTGAGGTGGAGCGGACGGTGAGTAATCACGCGGCGGCGGATGATCTGGCCGCTGCCGAGCAGGCGATGGTGCTGGTGCAACGGCACCTCGGGTTCCGCATCGAGCGGACCAGCCGCAGCCGTCTCCTGCGCGCCGTGCGCGAGGGGGCGCAGGAGAGACGGCTGGACCCTGCGCGCTTCGCCGCCGAGATGGCGCGCGACCCGGACGCGCTGCAGAGCTTCGTCGACCGCATCACCGTGCAGGAGACCTCGTTCTTTCGGCACCCCGAGCAGTTCGTCGCCGTGGCCGGCCACGTGCTGCCCACCCTCCCCCGCCCGGTCATTGTGTGGAGTGCAGGCTGTGCCAACGGGCAGGAGGCCTACAGCCTCGCGATGCTGCTGGAAGAGGCGGGCGTCGATGGCACCATCATCGCCACCGACGTCTCCGATACCGCCCTCGCCCGCACGATGGCCGGCCGCTACACCGAGCGCGAGGTGCAGGGGCTGTCGATGGAGCGGCGAAGCCGTCACCTGGTCCGGAGCGGCCCGTCGTGGAGGGTCGGCGACGGGCTCCGGCGCCGTGTCCGGGTGCTACCGCACAATCTGCTCGACCCGCCGCCTTACGAGATGCGGAGCTGCCATCTGGTCTTCTGCCGCAACGTCCTGATCTACCTGACGCCGGAGCATGCAGCCGCCGTGCTCTGCGGCTTCGCCGATCACCTGCCAACCGACCTGACGCTGTTCGTCGGCGGAGCTGAGACGCTGTGGCAACTGACCAGCCGTTTCGCGGCCACCCGCATCGGCGGCGTCTATGCGCATCGCCCCGCTCCGGCTGCGGCCTCACTTGCGAACACCCCAACGCTGGCGCCCCCCGCATCCGCTCGGGCCCGCCCGGCACAGCCCGCCGAGGCGTCGACCGTCGACCTTCGTGTCCTGCCGGTCTGCGCCCGCTTGACAGCCACCGGCCGGCCATCGTTCGCGCCCATCCCCGCCCGGGGCCGCAGTGGGGGGGAGGAGCGCAGCGTCCCGCCGGAGAGGTCACGGTCCAAACGCCGGGGAGAGGCCGGCGAGCAGACCGTGTCCCGCCGTGCCCCCATCAGCGTGCGGCAGGCGCCGGCACCGCCCGGAGACTCCGCAGTGCCCAGAGACGATGTCGACGCCCGGATTCTCGAGTTGGTGCAGGCCGGCGAGGGGGCCTTTGCGCAGGGTGACGTGCTGGGCTCGGTGGCCGCCTTCCGCAAGTGGGTCTACCTGGCGCCGGACGATCCGGCTGCCCACCTGCACCTGGCGCTGGCATTGAACGCCTCCGGCGACTCCATGTCCGCGGCCCGGGCCACCCGAGCCGCCGTGGGCGCGCTGAGGCGGGGAGATCCAGCCGTTGCCGACAGCGCACTCGGCGGCTACAGCGCCGACGAGGTGCTCCGACTGATGAGCTTCACCGAGGGAGCGAACCGCTGATGACGACGCTGGTCTTCTTTCGGTGCGGGGACGGCCGCTACGCCGTGCCGGTGGAGTCGACGCTCGGCGTTCGACCCCCCGTCGGACTGGTCCCGCTGCCCCGTCCGGCGCCCGGCGTCGTAGGACTGCTGCCCGGCGATCCCCCGATCACGGTCGTGTCCGTGCTGGGCCATGGCGCGGCGAGCGGTCGGGGGCACATCCTCCTGCTGACCGACGGAACGCGCCGGGGTGGGCTGCTGGTCGATGCCGTCACCCAGGTCGCCCGCGTGCCCACCGCCGCGTTGGCAGGATCGCCGGACGGCCAGGCGCTGGAACTGGTCAAGGGTGTCGTGAGCGTCGGAGGCCAGATGGTGCTGCTGGCCGACGTCGGCGCCCTGCTGGGCGAGGCCGACGCGCTTGCCGGGCTCGCCAAGGCAGCCGAGAAGGCCGGCGCGACTCCTCCACCGGCGCCAGGCGACCTCGCCGGCGGCGACCAAGGCAACCCGCTCGGCGAACCCCGCGGCTCGATGGACGACCTCGAGGCAGATGCCGTCGTTGCAGTTCAGGGAGACGTTTCCGTTCAGATAGACGTTTCCGTTCAGAGAGACGTTTCCGTTCAGAGAGACATGGCAGCTCAGGGAGACATGGCAGCTCAGAGAGACATGGCAGTTCAGAGAGGCACGACGTGAGCATCATCCTCGTGGCCGAAGATTCCCTCGTCATTCGGGCCGTCGTACGCTCCCAGCTGGAGGAGGAGGGATACGAGGTCGTTGAGGCCGGTGACGGCGAGGAGGCGCTCCAGCTCTCCGACGATTGCCAGCCCGACGCCATCCTGCTCGACATCGAGATGCCCGGGATCGACGGCTACGAGGTGCTCGGCCGGCTCAAGGCGTCGCAGGAGCTCTGCGACATCCCGGTGGTGTTCCTCACGGGCCGCACCGGTCTGGCCGACATGGTTGCCGGGCTGCGGGCCGGCGCCCACGACTACCTGCGCAAACCCTTCGAGGAGGCCGAGCTGATCGCCCGCATCGGCGCAGCCGTACGGGTCAAGAACCTGCAGGACCAGCTTCGGCACCGCAACGAACAGCTCGACCGGATCAGCCGCACCGATGCGCTGACCGGCGTCAACAACCGCCGCCACCTCGAAGAGCTGCTGCGGACGTTCGCCGACTCGGTCCGGCGCGCCGATCACGACCTGGCCGTGCTTCTACTGGACCTCGATCACTTCAAGCAGGTGAACGACACCGCCGGACACGCGGCTGGCG
>JAXDQG010000701.1:0-4775 GCA_034667945.1 Acidimicrobiia bacterium
CGGCGCTCCCGGTCACCGGCGGCGACGATCCGAGCGCGCGACGCCCGCACCTCGTCCAACTGGCGGCGTAGCTCGACGCGCAGGCGGGCTATTTCCACGGCCAGCACGCCGGCCTCGACGACGTCTAGGAGCAGGGCGCGGTCGTTGGAACGGTCTCGCTCGGTGCGCACGGTGGCGATGGTGGCCCCGGCCCGGTCGATACGGACCCGGACCCGCTCGTCGTCGGGCCGGTCGGTGGTGGGACGACCGCGGGCGTCGACCCACTCGCGGCTCTCGGGCAGCACGAACTGCAGGGTCAGCGCGGGGTCGTCGAGGACGGACCGCAGCACGCCCTCGACCTCCTCGGGCGCCACGTTCCCGGCGCGGAGATCGTCGAGGAACCGGTCCATGCGGCGGAGCGCCTCGAAACGTGTGCGGTCGAAACGACGGTCGACGGCCCGCTGCACCCGGGCACGCAGCGGGCCGAAGGCGACCGCGACGAGCAGCGTCGCCCCCGCCGTCACCCACGATGAGCGCCGCCCCAGCGCGCTGCCCAGCGTGAGCACCACGCTCGCGTACGCTCCGCCCAGCAGCACCGTGAGCGTGCCGTAGACGACACTCCGGTTGATCACGACGTCGATGTCGTAGAGCCGGTAGCGCAGGACCGCCATGCCCGTCGCAACCGGGACTGCGAGGAGACAGACCGCAGCCAGTGGGCGCACGAGCGGAGTGACCCACCACAACGCGACCACTGCCGGCAGGACCACCGCGTCGGCCGCGGCGACAAATGTCAACCACTTCAACTGCTGGCGCTCGATTCCCTTTGCGGTGCGGAAGCGGACCAGGAGTGAAGCCGCCGCGGCGACGAGCGAGCCGAGGAACAGCGGCAGGCCGACAGCGAGGAGTACGCCGGTCGGCACAGCGTCGGTGGCGTAGGGGTTGGTGCCGTCGACGAAGTCGGCGCCGGTCTGAGCACTGAGCGACCACGCCACCGCGGTCAGCATCGTGCCGACCACGACCGTCCCGACGACGACCCACCAGCGCCGGCTCGGCAACCGGCCGGTGGGGAACAGCACGAGCAGCAGCACGAGCCACACAAAACCGGGAGCCCAACTCCATGCGTTCAGCCACTCCCCGAACGGGCCGGCAGGCCAGCCGTGGCCGGCGGCGCGGAGGCCCCAGCCCTGGGGAAGGTCAGAGGTCAGCGCGTTCAAATACCCTGCCACCACCAGGAGCCACCCGATGCGGTGGTGAGACTCCCGGCTGACGATCAGCGCCCCTGCTGCCACCATCGCCAAGGAGAACGCGCCGTACCCCAGCGTGTCCCACACCGGCTCCAGGCGCCACGACAGCGGCACCGCGACGGCTTCGAGCAGCACGGCGACCGCCACCAGGGCAGCCGGCAGTGGCGCGAGTCGCCTGTGCTCCATGAGCACCGATGATCCGTCACCCGCCTGCCGCCCGCAACCGTGCTGGCGCGTACCGGGGCATCGTGCTGGCCCCGATCGCGGAACCGCTCTAGCTCCGATGCGGCGGCGGGAGGCTCGTCCGTACTTTCACCACGGCCAGTCCATCATCGATCCAAGGAGATTCCCGTGGCGTCAAACAGCCAGTCCGCCAATCCCGTCGCCGTCCGGGCCGCCGCCCTCGTCGGCCTCGTCGGCGCTGCCGCCAGCGCCGCGCTCGGCATCGTCGTGCAGGCAGCCGTTCAGCCCTGGACCGCCGTCTCCGACGACCGGTGGAGCTACCCGTGGACCCCCAAGCAGTACGTAGGCTTCTCCCTGCTCGGTGCCGCCGTCGATCTGCTCATCGCCATCGGTCTGGTCGGGTTCGCCCGCAGCGGAATCGCCAGATCACGTCGGGCGGCCCGATGGGGCACCGGCCTCGCCGTCGCAGGCACGGTCGCGCTCACTGTGGCGCAGGCGTGCTCGATCCTCGTGCGCGATCAGCCGGTGGACAACGGCGGGGCCGGGGCCGTGAGTGCTCTGTTCGGCGCAGCCGCCGTGCTGTTGGCGGTCGGCTTCGTGCTGGCGGGCGTTGCGACTTGGCGGCATGGCGCATGGACGGGGTGGCGGGCCGCGACGCCATTCGCTGTCGGCGCGTGCGCGCTCGCGCTCGTCGGCCTCGCTCCTACAAAGGCGCTGCCGTCGGCCGTATCCGCCTTCTCGCTGTCCCTGGTAGCCCTCTTCATTGCGCTCGACACCCACCCGGCGCCCACGGAAGGAACGCTCGCCGAGCGCGCCGTGCGGAACCCGGCGACCACCCGGCGGGCGGGCACCCCGGCCGACGTGACCGTCGCCTGAGCCAGTGCGTTCCCCCCCGGCGACCGCTTGTGGCCCAGGCTGGGCACGCGGGCCGACGTGCATGAGCCCCCCGGCACCCCTGGCATGAGGGTGTCGGGGGGCTCACCGCAGAACGGAGGCCCAGCGGCTTGACGCCTCTTCCCTATGCGGTCCTCGATAGATGACGTAGCGACGTGGTCTTCCCACACAGTCTGGAGGTTGTCCCATGAGCTGTTGGAGTCGGCTGGGATGATTCCCCGTTGGCTATGCGACTTGTTCGTTGTTGTCAGTGTGGCATGGCGGTGTGGCGGCGGAGGGCGTCGGCGAGTTGGGGAGTTGGTGGTGGCCGCGGACTCGGCGGAATCTTGGTTCGGCTTCGAGGAGGCCTGCCGCCCATCGCCGGCGACGCATGTCGCTATGGTCCTGGATCGTGCCCAGCGGAGTGGTGTAGGTCGGCGCTTCGTGATCGTCGACGTCGTTGTTCAGTGTGTCAGGCGGTGATGGCGAGCGGGGCGTCGTCGACGGTGGCGACTGGTTCGCCGATCTTGGCCATTGACTCTTCGCTGAGGTAGCGGCGCTCGGCGACGGCCCACTCGTCGTGGGTCTCGGGGGATCCTGATCCGCCTCGTCACCGGCGCCTCCTGGGTTGACATCGAAGCGATCCTCGATCACCGGGTGTCGGACACGACGCTGCGCCTGCGACGCGACGAGTGGATCAACGCGGGCGTCTTCGACCGGCTCAAGGAGGAGGCCTTGGCCGCCTTCGACCGGATCATCGAGTTGGACCTGGGCGAGGTCAGCCTGGACGGCTCGTTGCACAAGGCCCCTACGGCGGCGAGGGAACCGGGCCGAACCCCACCGATCGCGGGAAGTTGGGCTGGAAGTGGTCCGTCGCCTGCGAACGCCACGGCGTCCCCATCGGCTGGACGATCGACGGCGCCAACCGCAACGACATCCGCCTCCTTGGCGCCACCCTCGACGCCGTCGCCGACGCCGGCCTGTTGGGCGACATCGACACCCTGCACCTCGACCGCGGTTACGACTACCCCGTCGTACGAGCCGAACTCGCCGGGCTCGGCCTCGAAGATCTCGACATCCAACGCCGCGGCACCAAGGAGCCAGGGAAGAACCAGCCGGTCCGCCCCGGGCTGCGCTGGGTCGTCGAAGCCACCAACTCGTGGTGGTCGAACTACGGCCAACTCCGACGCAACACCGACCGGCGAAACCGCCACCGCCACGCCGCGCTCTGCCTCGCCACCACCATCCTCATCGTCGGCAAACTCCTCACCTACCGCGACCGCTGGAGCCCGAAGTGAGCGCCTATCCGCTCAGGTCCTAAGAGGTCGCGCGAATAGGCGCTGAGGCCGCGCCGCGACTGAGCGCGAGATGGAGGTCCGTCAGTGTCGTCGCGAACTCTTGGGCCTGCTCATCGAGATCCGGCACAGGGTCATCAAGCGGGAATCGGCAGATCCGCCTCCTGCAAGATATGTCCCCAGATCAACCACAAGTCCCTCAGGGTGGGGTTGTCAAGCTTGTCTTCCCGGCCAAGCTCGTAGAAACGGCGGAAATCAAGGCCCTCGTTTTCAGCAGCCGTTCTCAGCATCCTCACGAGGTCTTCCCTGGCCACTCGTCGCACGCTCATGGTTGCTGCCCCGAGTCGTCGGCAAACGTCATCCTAAGACAGCATGATCACGAGGTGCGACAGTTTGGGCGGCGGCGTCGGCTGCCGAGGCCGTTCGGGCACCACTTGGCCCAGCGACCAGCAGGACACGCCGGGGCAACTCGGCCCGTCAGGTAGGCGCCGCACTCCATGCACCCGATCCCCATCCGACAGAGCGTACATACGTTCGTGGTACCGGAGGAAGAGGGTCCCGCCGCTCAGGCGCCAGCGAGAACAGTGAGGCAACGCCCGTCGCTCGGGCGTGCCCCTGGGCCTACCCGACCAGCTCCGCCCGGACACACCATCGTCCATTTGCCGTAGCCTCCCGCTTGCGCCCACTCGAAGGAGAACGCTGGTGGCTGTCCTGATGATCGGCGAAGTGCCGAATCTGACTGAAGAGGTCTACGCCGGAATGATCGGGCAAATGATGCCGCTCCTGGGGGCCGCCAAGGGCTTCGTCTCCCACGCCGGAGGGCCGAGTCCGACCGGCGGCTGGCGTGTCATCGAGGTCTGGGAGTCGGAAGAGGACGGCAACAAGTGGTTCGACGAGAACGTCAAGCCCAACCTCCCACCGGACGTCATCGCCAACCGGGCATACCACCCGCTCCACGCCGCCTTCACCAAGTAAATGCCGAAGGTGGTGGCTGCGACGCCCATCAGGCCGCCACCCAGCGAGACCAGCGGGGGGACGCCTGCGCCCGCCGCTGAACCTCCGCCCACTCGACTCGTTCCCAGCCTTCGACGTCGTCCATGTCATCGGCGTCGGTGAGCATGACCACTTCCGGTTCCGGAGCCTCGAACGGTTTGGCCCGGGTGAGGACATAGAGCTTCTCGCCCATCTCGTGCAACCACTG
>JAXDQG010000702.1:0-4934 GCA_034667945.1 Acidimicrobiia bacterium
ATCGAGTCGCAGCAGCGCGAACGCGTGTGGCGGCCGCGCTGGGCCGGCGAGATGGCCGGCCGAACCCTGGGAGTTGTCGGGCTCGGGGCCATCGGGCGAGCAACTGCCGTGCGGGCACGGGCGTTCGACATGCGCGTCCTGGCGACGCGGCGGCGGTTCCTGGTGGGTGAGCAGGTGGACCCGGACGTCGATCGGATGTTTCCGCTGGATCAGCTCGACGACATGCTGGGTCTGTGCGACGCGGTCCTGCTCTCGGCGCCGTCGACGGTCGACACCGCCGACCTGTTCAACGCCGAGCGTTTCGCCGCCATGAGGCCCGGCTCGGTGTTCGTGAACGTGTCCCGGGGGTCGCTGGTGGATGAGCCGGCCTTGGTGGAGGCGCTGCGTTCGGGGCATTTGGCAGCCGCGATCATCGACGTGGCGAAGCAGGAGCCTGCTCCGCCGGAGCATCCGTTCTGGGACACACCGAACCTGTACCTGTCGCCCCACTGCTCGGCCAGCCTCGAGCTGTACCCGGATCGGCTCTTCGAACTGTTCGTGGACAACCTGGGGCGCCTGCAACGGGACGAGCCGCTCCGCAACATCGTCGATGCGGAACGGGGCTACTGAGCCGCCAGTTGTTTCACCTTATTTTCTTCAATCGCGCCTCTTTAAAGAAAGTTTCTTGAGCCCATCCCGACGAGCGAATCAACCGCATGTACGCATCGATTCGACGTCGATTCGCTGAACTACGCAGCGAATGTCGACGACCACTTCGATCCATCTTTCGACGTTGAGCGGGCGTGCGGCCGCGCTGTGTGACGGCGAAATGCCAACAGCCCGGCCGCCCACCGTGGTCTGAAAGGTCGACCCGGGAGCCCGGCTCAGTAGGGATTGTGATGCAGCCGCAACCCGGGACGGGGCCAGGTGGTACGCACCAACGTCCCTGACGCCGAGCACGTGATGTACGCCGTGCGCAGGTCCGGATCCGGTCCGCCGAAGCAGATGTTGGTCGTCAGTCGATCACCGGTCGGCACGTGCGTCCATGTCCCATCCGGGGCCACATCGGTGATCCCGCCATTGCGAATGGTCGCCACGCACACATGTCCTTCACCGTCGACCGCCAACGAGTCGAACGCGTTCTCCGCCGGGTCGGTCATCAGCAGCGATCCACGGTCGTTGCGATACGGCGAATCGAAGCGCCCCGGCCCGGCGATCTTCCACTGATATACCCGGCCGGTGGTGGTCATGGCGACATACAGCATTCGCCCGTCGGGCGAGAGCCCCACTCCGTTCGGCGTGTCGAGCCCCCAGCTCATCAGCTGGATCTCCGACCCGTCCGCCTTGGCGTAGTACAGGCCGCCGATGTCCCGGTCACGGGCCCGAGCCTTGCCCGGATCGGTGAACCAGAAGCCACCGGCGTCGTCGAACACGAGGTCGTTCGGTCCCCGCAGCCCGAACCCGTCGCACTCCGTGTAGACGGTCTCGACCTCGCCGGTCTGCACATCGACCGCCTGGATGCTCCCACCGCCGTAGTCCGCCGGCTGGAGTCCGGGCATGAACCGCCCGTCCTTGACCGTCCATTCGAATCCACCGTTGTTGCAGATCCACACCCGTCCGTCGGGGCCGAAGGCCGCGCCGTTCGGGCCGCCCCCGCAGTCGGCCACCACCTCGACGCGCCCGTCGGGCGTGACCCGCGACAGCGCCCGTCGAGCGATCTCCACCAGCAGGACGCTCCCATCCGGCATGGCGATCGGGCCTTCGGGGAACTGCAGGCCCTCGGCGATGACGGTCATGTTCGGCGACGGCATGCGTCCTCCTCGGTGTTCGGAATGCCGCCGTCTTAGCGCGCCACGAGCACTTCACGCTCGACCTGCAGCCCGGCAAGGTTCAGCGCGACACCGCCAGGGCCCCCTCGACGAGGTCCACGAAGTGCGCCCTCTCGCTCTCCGCCAGTGCCTCGTAGGCCGGCGTGACGATCCGGGAGGTCAACGCTTCCGTCTCTTGCCGCAGCCGGACCAACGATTCCGCATCCGGATACGGCTCGGACCAGCCCAGGTCACGGGCCCAATCCGCTCCTCCACGGGGTGGTGCGGCGGACATCGCTGCGCCCAGCGGCGTCAAACCGGTTGCCGTCACCGCCGTGATGTGCGCTCCGCCACGCAACTCGCGAAGCACGTGCAGCGCCAGCGCAGCCGCGGCACCGGGGTCGTCCGGCACCGGCACCGCCCGCCAACCCGCGAACAGCGCCCCAGTTGTCGGCAACGCCGCATCGACGACCCGCCGGACCAGCGAGGTCAGCTGGACGAGGGTCTCGTCACCCAGCGGGGCGAGCTTCTCCTGCCCCCAGTCGGCACAGCATTTGGCGTACTCCGCGGCCAGCTCCTGCGAGCTCTGCCCCTGCGGCCGCGTCTCCCAGAATGGCCGCAGCCGGTCCGGGTGCATGAACCCGACCCCGGCTGCCGCCACATCGGCGTCGACGTCCCCGAGGACGCCCGCTCTTCCGTTCACCCAGAAGCCGCGGCCCGCCAACATGCCTAGTTCTTCGCCTCGTTTGGCCGTGTTGCGGGACAGCAGCCACCCTCGGGCGATCTCGAGCACGGGCTGGGCGGTCCGTTCGGCAACGTCGGCGGCGGTAAATGAGGTCTGCGCCATGCCGGCAAGCTAGACCGAGCACCACAACCGTCGCTCGGAACTGCCGTCGCTGAGAACGTGCTCTCGGGCGACAGGCGACTGCGCTCGCGCTCAGAACAGCGCGAAGCGAATGACGCTGAGTCCCCCCGCGATCAGACAGTAGATCGCAAAGGGAAGCAGGGTGCGGGTCTCGAAGAACCGCACCAGGAAGCGGACGGCGAAATACGCCGCTGCAGCTGCGAAGAGCGCGCCCACCACGGCCTGGCCCCGCACGCCGTCGCCCAGGGGACCCAACAGATCGGGGACCTTGTACAACCCGGCAGCCAGGATGATCGGGGTCGCGAGCAGGAACGAGAAGCGGGCTGCGTCCTCATGGTCGAGGCCGCGGATCAAGCCGGCGATCATGGTCACGCCCGATCGGCTGATGCCGGCGAACAGCGCCGCGATCTGAGCCACGCCGACGAAACCGGCCTCCTTGAACTCGAGGCTGTCGAGCTGGCGATGGGGTTCGGGCGGCGCGCCCGGCCTCCGGGCGTAGACCGGCTGGCCAACCGCGGCCCGACGCCTCACAACTTCCCCCGCACCGAGCAGCAGGCCGTTGACCGTGAGGAAGATTGCCGCCGCGAGGGGTTTGGCGAAGACGGTCCGGAGGGTGTGCTCTGCCAAGAGCCCGACGACGCCGACAGGAACGGTTGCCACGACGAGCAACCACGCCATCCGCTCGTCCTTGGTCTCGATGCGACGATTCCGCAGCGTGCGAAAGAACCCGCCAATGATGCGAACCCATTCTTCTCTGAAGAACACCAGAAGGGCGCATGCAGTTGCCACGTGGAGCGCAACGAGAAAGGCTAAATAGAACGACTCGTTCGCCGATTGCGCGTTGACAATCCCATCCCAACCGAGCCACGCGGGGAGCAGCACCGAATGTCCCAGACTCGAGATGGGGAACAGCTCCGTGACCCCTTGCAGCAGGCCAATCACGATGGCCTGGAAGTAACTGATCACGAAACCTCACTTTTGAGTATTTGTCCGAGCGGCAGGCAGAACTGATTCATGCTATCGCTGGCTGCGCTGCGCTCCTCAGCGCAGCGCGATGCTCCCGACCTTATTGCAACAATGGTCATTTGCCTTCAGCGAAGCATGAGCAAATCACCAGATATCTTTAAGGGGCTTGTCAGCCCAGGCTGTTCCCCGAGCCCGGGCCGTTCGCCGACAGTCGAGGGTCTTCTGCCAATGCGGCGTCCGCGGCCAAGCCCGGCGGAGATCCGGCTGCGGCGGATCGAAGCCGTCCCAGCGAGGCCAACTCATTGGCCAACCGCTGGTTCTCCTCGCGTAATCGATCGCCCTCCCCGCGCAAGGAGCTGACGTACTCGGTCACCTCCTGCACGCTCCTCTCGATTGCGGCCCGCTGGCGGCGCAATGCGCTGTTCTCAGCCAAGAGGTCTGCGTTGCGCTGGCCCAGTCGATGGAGCTCCGCATGGACGGCGTCGTCTGCCTTCCAGCGGAGCCGCTTCCGACCGCCGCGCCCGCCGCCACGGTTCCCGACCACGACTTGGATTTTAGCAGATCCTATTTGTCCTGAAAACGGGCGCGGTCCACAAACTCAGAGGCGAAATAACTGGCGTCGGCCGGCAGTAAGTAGCGAGCCACCCTTCCGCTTCGGAGCGTTCATTGCAGGAACACACCCTCCTAATGCTCCCGCCATGAAGTCGACCCACGCCCGAAGTAACCGGCGCCAAAGCTGCGATAAAGCGTCGACGTTTCACCTAACACCCGTCGATCAGCGGCTGCGCTCAGGGGCGAGAACGAAGTCGTGCTCCAGCGTCCAGGTGGTCGAGCCATCCAGCTGCTGGCGGGGCGTGAACTGGCGTACCAGCGACGGCTTGACGCCGAAGACCGCGTCTGAATCGAGATAGGGCCGATCGGCATCGAAGATGTGGGTCACAACGGGCTCATGGTCCGCAGCCGAAACGATGACGTGCACGTGGGCCGCGCGCCACGGATGCCGCTTGGTAGCCCGCAGCAGGCGACCGACCGGGCCGTCATCGGGGATGCGGTACTCGACCGGTCGAACGGTGCGGACCTCGTACCGCCCTTCCTCGTCCGAGGTGTAGATGCCACGCAGGTTGGTTCCCGGTTGGATGTCCGGCTGCTGCACCGCGTAGGCACCGGCCGAGTTCGTCTGCCAGATGTCCAGCTTGGCGCCGGCGATCGGCGTGCCGTCCAGCGAACGCACACGACCGGAGATCACCGCGGGCTCTGCATCGTCCTCCTCGGCCATGGATTCGCCATTCGCTCGCACAGGTGACCCCGGCACATAG